>JAMWDF010000157.1 GCA_023818865.1 Candidatus Omnitrophota bacterium | reverse complement strand
AAACAACATTGCCAGTAGTGACAATTAACCTGGGGCAACCTAATTTTCTTGCCGTCTGGGCTGAAGCTAAAATTCCTTCCACCAGCTGTTTCTCATTTCCATCAGCGGTAAGGGCAAAATTTGGCTCACTGCAGATAGCCGCCAGGAAAAGCCCAGTTTCTTTCTGAACTTCTATCAGTTCATTAAGATTCTTATTCCGCCAGCCCCAGAATTCATAAGCCAAAAAGCCAAGTTCTTTCACTTTTTTCACCTTCTCCGCCAGCGGTAAAGATTTCCAGAACATTTCTACGCAGACAGACAATTTGACCATTTTTCTCCTCTGGGTTACTGAGTATATCACCGTTAAAGTTAGCTGACAACCGGAGGTGCTCATGTCTTTTCTTCAGCTGGTCCAACAGAGACGGAGTGTTAGAAAATATTTGCCTCAAGTTGTCCCCAGAGAAAGATTGGAACGTTGTTTCCAGGCCGCCAGATTAGCTCCTTCGGCCTGTAATCAACAACCTTGGTATTTCCTGGCTGTGGAAAACCTGGCAATGCGCCAACAAATCTACCAAAAAGCTTTCACCGGAATTTATTCCCTGAACAAGTTTGTTCTAACGGCTCCAGTTCTGGTTCTGGCTGTGACAAAAAACTCCGGCATCTTACCGGCTATAGGCGGAACAATAAGGAGAACACCTTTTCACCTGATTGACCTGGCTATTGCTTGCGAACACTTCATCTTACAAGCAACCGAGGAAGGATTGGGTACCTGCTGGCTTGGGTGGTTCAACGAAAGAGTTGTCAAGAAAATTCTTGGTCTTTCTCGCTGGGAGAGAGTACCGATAATTATTTCGGTGGGGTATCCTGAGGGCCAGGAAGAAACCGTTTCTTGCAGGAAATCAATAGACCAGATTAGAAGGTATATCTAGGCCTCAAGGGTTATCTTAATAGTCTCTCATAGTGACAGCTGTTTCCACAAAAACACGGTAATTTGTCTCTACATGGGCTGGAAGTTTCGGCCAAGTGGTCGGAGAAGAAGTCGGACATAGAATAAATCCTCCGCCGGGCTTACCCTGGTTAATGGTTTCTGCCACCAGAGCTTTCATTTGTTCAGGTTTAAGGCAATCAAAGGCCCCATCTTCCACATTCCCTTCCAGAGCCATTCTCCCCGAACAAATTTCCTTAGCTTCAGCCAAAGTAATTCGGCCCACTGGAGGAGGTTCAATAGGGTTAAGACAATCTACCCCCAGTTCAATAAATCCCTTTAGTACTTCAGACATATCCCCGTGACAGTGAACCCAAACCAGTTTGCCGAATTCGTGAATCAGTGAGGCAATCTCTCGGTCATACCGGACTACAAAATCATAAAAATCTGTTACCGAAGCCAAAGGGGGAATACATAGTTCTGGACCAACCCAACCGTAAGCGTCACCAAGATTATTTTCCAGATAATGTCTTACCAATCGCTTCAGATACCTAAAGGAACGTCTAATCATCAGGTGTAATAATTCGCGATGGTCATAAAGCCAGTAACCAAAGGTTTCTGAGCCCATTAGCCGCTGAATAGAATACATAGCCTGGTCTATCCCCACCATCAGCATCGCCTGTTCTCCACTTTTTTTCTCCAGCGCCCAGTACGAATTAACCTTCGGCAAAGCAAGGTATTCTGGGAGCGAAAGATATTTCTCCGCATCTTCAGGGGTTTCAATTAGGTATTTAACGTGTCGTCCCGGGGAGCCATCAACAAAAGAACAAAAAACTTCTACCAGCGGTCCTTTGGGAGTCTCCCAGATGTTCTTTACTTCCTGTTGTCCATCTTTAACCGGACCTTTTTCTGTCTTTTTCACTATAGGTGAAACCGGCCACTCATCCGGCCCAGGACTCCAAGTGCGAATCATCTCCAGGTCATACTTTTCTATCAGACAATAAAGGGTCGCCCAGTCATCTCGTGGTGTTAGGGGATCTACTCCCCAGAGACGGATCGGCATCCGGTCAACTTCCTGTCTCTTGAAAACTCTGATTAGTCTTTCTCTACAGGTCATCTCACCCCTTCCTCAGGTAGATTATTTTATCTCTTAGAGGGCCTCTTGACAAAGAAGGGGGGCAATGGTAGAAAATTTGGACATTTCTTACTTCTCAAAACCAGGAGGAAACATGGCATATTTCGGGAAAGCAGAAAACATCAAAGTAGGGACAATAGGATATGGCGGCGCTTTCCGGATGGGCAAGTTTCATTTAGACCTTTGTGCCAAAGCAGGCATGTGTCCAACAGCCGTAGCTGAAATTGACCCAGCCAGGTTAGAGGAGGCGAAAAAAGATTTCCCAGGGATTGAAACCTATTCCTCAGCCAGTGATATGCTGAAAAAATCTGGGGTAAATTTAGTTATTGTTATCACCCCGCACAACAGTCATGCTCGGTTGGCTATCCAAAGCTTAAAAGCTGGGAAGCATGTGGTGGTAGAAAAACCGATGGCGATCACTACGGCGGAATGCGACGCAATGATCAAAGCTGCTAGTTCAAGAAAACTCCTACTTTCTGCTTTTCATAACCGGCACTGGGATGGGTGCATAATGGAGGCAGTGAAAAGAATTAAGTCCGGAGTTATTGGCGAGGTCTTCCGGATAGAGGCCCACATGGGTTCTTACAGCCAGCCGAAAGATTGGTGGCGCTCCAGCCGAAGTATCTCTGGAGGCATTCTCTACGACTGGGGCGTTCACTTACTGGAGTATTCCCTTCAAATCATAGATTCTGAAATAAAAGAGGTCAGTGGCTTTGCCAAAACTGGATATTGGGCAAAGCACACCCGATGGGCAAAGGATACAATTGAAGATGAGGGATTTGCGGTGGTCAGGTTTGCCAGCGGGGCCTGGTTGACCCTCACCATCACCAATCTTGATGCTAACCCGAAGAAAGGCCAATTAGAAATAACAGGAACAAAAGGTACTTATATCATGAGCGGAGCTGAATACGAAATCATCACCAGGCAGGCGAATGAAACCCGCGTCATCCGGGGACAGAATCCTCCATCTGAACCATGGCGGTACTACGAAAATATTGCCAACCATCTGGTAAAAGGAGAGAAACTAGTCATCACTCCGGAATGGGCTCGGCGACCCGTCCACATCCTTGACCTGGCTAGCCAAAGTGCCAAACGAAAAAGGGCATTAAAGGCAAAGTATCCCTAAGGCTAAATTTTCCTTAAGAAAGATCGGAGATAAAACTGTAGTCAACCGCCACTGGTTGACCTAAGACCATTGAGGATTCAGCCGCAAAAACCGCCGCCATTGTCCGGGCGCTGTCTTCAGCGTTCACCAAAGGCGGTTTGTCTTCTAACAACCTTCTCCCAAAGTCAAGAAAGAAACCTCGGCTATCGTGATGAAGAACATTTAATGGCAGTCCTTGATAAGATTCAGTCCTTTTTAATCTGGTGTTTCCTTCTTCCCCGCCAAAGTAAACCACCTGAATAAAAGCTCGCCAAAAATCTGCCCTTAAACCACCGTCAGAGCCAACAATTTTGATTTCATATTCGTGACCAAGTTCTGGTTCCATTCCCGGGACCTCTACCGGATAAACGCCCAGATGCTGGATGGTGGTCAATTGGGCAAGTTTACCTCCTGGGAAAAAGCAGAGGGTACAGGCAGGCTCCCGATATCCCCGGTGCCAGCCATCTGGTCCTCGGAGATTCGGCGCCGGAACAGCCAAAATTGATTCCGGGTCACACCCGAGATAGTAGCGAAATAGGTCCAATCGGTGGCAACCTTCTTCTATGAAATATCCGCCCACTTTGGCTGGATCAGCCCGCCAGTCTCCAGATTTCTTAACAAACCCGGTACCTCCGCAGTTATGAACAAAGTGAATATTTTTCACTTCTCCCAATTCCCCAGCCTCAATAATTTCCTTTATTCTTCTGGACATCAAGGAATAACGCATTTCAAAATTGATCTGAAGCACCCGGCCACTTTCTTTTTCTACTCTCAACAAATTGGCCACTTCTCTTGGATTCATGGCCATCGGCTTCTCAGAAAAAACATGCTTACCGCTCTTCAGCGCAGCGGTAGCCACTTCAGCATGTACCCAATTTGGGGTGGCATTGACTATCAGGTCAATATCGTTTCTAGCCAAGAGCTCCTGGTAATCTCCATACACAGGCACACTCAGTTCTGAGGTCAGTTTCTTTCTTTTTTCTTCAGATACTTCTGCCACGGCGACTAACTCCATTTCCTCGCTTGTCCGGGCAGCCCAGACCATCCCGGAACCAGCCCCCCCACCAGCGCCAACTACTCCCACTCTTATTCTTCTTGTTTTACTCAAGAGATCCTCCTTTCCCGGGGCATCATTATATTGGGGAGAAAACAAAAAGGCAAATATGAGCTTTTCAGGCTTATTTTTCGTAGGCCTCAAGTTCGCTTAAGAAAAACCCTCTGTAGGCAACCAGACGAATTTTGTTGGTTCTCACCGGGTCAAAAGTGTGGGTGGCCATTTCCTTTTTATTACCTCTGATTTTCGCGATAGTCTGCCACTTCCCTGTCTCATCATAGTATTCAAGGTCATAATCCTGAAGATTGCAGACCGGGTCGTTCCAGTGCTTCGGCAGGTAGGATTTCACAACTATTCGGCTAATTATTTTCTTTTCCGGAAAGTTTACTTCTAGCCAGGGCGAGTCTTTTCCAACCGGATTGGTCCAGGAAGGATTAGGGTCGCCATCGTATAAAGGGAACCAGCAGGTGTGGGGGTCACCGTCAATCGCAAAGTAATGATGCCCAAACCAGTGGTACGTTTTACTGGTGGAAGAGGTAGCTCCAATCTGGATAGATTTTCCCTGCTTATCTCTGGCTGGCTGGCCATAAGCCAGATTTCCTGGAATAGGTTGATAACTCGGGACTTCAGTAAAGAATGGGTCCCTGAGGAATTCTATCGCCTTACTAGGTTTCCCTTCTTTCGCTGTGGTGTAAATGGCGACGTCTCCCTTCTTTAAGGTGTCCTGAAATTGATTCTTTGTAGCGCTTATTACCCTTTCTTCTGACCAGGACAAAATTCGGTCAACCTGTTTGGCGAAAGGAAAACTAACAGTTATTCTGAGCGGTTCCTCTCCAGACCAAGCAGCGAAAAGATAGATTTCTCCTTGGTATTCTTTGGCTCTCCAATGAAATTTGTTTTCTATTAAAGGAGACACGACAATGCCCTTGGCGTCAGGCGCAGTAAGAACTGGTTCCAGAGAAGCCATTTCATGGGCAATCGCTCGGACGGCTTCCCAGAGGGAAGGGTTCATTCGAGGATTGGTGTAGTCGTGCCAGTAGGCCCAGAAGTATATTCCCCCTGCTCCTTCTATGAATGCCCCCCAGACCAGGTACCTCATTTCCCTATATGTTAGAAACCTTCCCACCTCGCTGCCAGTCCAGTATCCGCCCCAGAAATACTGAGGCCAGAAGAAAAAAGGCTTTTTATGGTCAGCCAGAGGTTCTCCAGGAGCAGTGGGTACCTGTTCCTTCTGACAGATGCTGACAATGTTTCGTATCCAGTTTAGTCTTCCTTCAATTCGGGCATAGTTCTCTGCTTCAGAATTCTTGTAAAGCGGGTAGGAATACGAATGACGCTGGAAAATATCAGCTATATTATAAAGTGAACTAAAGCCGGTACC
>JAMWDF010000156.1:1844-5623 GCA_023818865.1 Candidatus Omnitrophota bacterium | reverse complement strand
GGTTTTGATTGCTTCTTCCTCATCCCCAGGGGAATAAGAAGCAAACTGGATGGTGATAATCTTTGTTTTTTCCACTTCTGTGAAATTTTGCTCCGGGCTACCGGGAGAAGAGGAAAAAATAGAAACTTTTCGGCCATCATTTTTCTCTTGTTCATTATTTCCTACAAGTCCGAACTCCTCTATTAATCTTCCCTGCTCACTTTCTTCAATTACTGATTTAACAAAGGCATAAGGATATCGCCTGGTTAACCTAGCCTTGACTTCTTTCGCTTCGGAAAGTGACCGGTAATTCCCCACTCGCAATACTATAAACTCATCGTCCCTCAACAACCTCACCCGATTAAAACCCTGCTTGGCCAATTGTCTTGCCTCATTCCTGGCTTGGTCAAATTTTTCTTGGGGGACAGAAAACACTTGAACAGTCTTAAAAAAGCAACCATCCATGATTCGCCGCTCTTGACTCAGTTTGTTGGGTATCACTTCTTCTGGTTTTTTCTGGTTTATTTCCAGAGAACTAACAGCCAGCATTTCTAAAGCTGTTTCTTTTTCCGTTCTCTCTCCTACCATTTTCTCCTCTACCATCTCAGTGGAGCCGCTAGAACTTATTTTCAATACCAGAGTGCGTTCGTTATTTTTCAACCAGACCTGGTCAGGCAAGATTCGGTAAACCTGATACTCTTCCACTCGCTCACTTTCTGCACAAACCCGTTCGTTGATAATAGCCAGAGGCTTGGTTTTATCGTAAAGAATTCCAGAAAGGATGAAAGAGGATAACCTAGGACGGGCTTCTTTTAAGATACTATGAGTCATTTCTGAAGAAATTGGTGAAGTAGGCCGACGCTCAATATTGAACGGGTTCCGCCTCAATGAAATGTTAGCTGCGGCCGGTTCTGTTTCCTCTATTTTAGATAGAAGGCTCTTGGTTTCCTTAACTGACTTTTCCACTTCCACCAGACTGAAATTCCCTTTAATACCATTGGAATTTCCTCCATTGGCTGCGGAAGTAGGTAATGTCACCGTCTTTGGCTTAACCGAACTTTTCTTCCCCGGTGAAAGCACTATTGTCCAAGAGATCACCAGAATTACCAAAAGGATAGCTACTAACCCCAGTTTTTTCTTCCTGTCATCCATACTTCACCCCAGTTTTTTTAAACCAGAAATAGTCAGATAATAAACTACTGTGTCGCTAGGAACAATTTCTACTCGGGTAATTCGCAAATATCTCCTGCCTGTTTCTATTTCCCTGACTGCGTTGACCAAATTCTGATACTGACCTTCTACGCTGATTTCCCAGATGAAATATCTAGCCGCTTGTTCATCGCTTGTCTCTATGCCCTTCATTTCTTGGAGGCTTAGTCGATTTCTCTTTATGATATCAGAAAGATATTCAAAGGCCGCTAAACCAGGATCAGGAGCCTCAATTAACCAGGTGTATTCCTTTATCTTCTCCCGTGCCTGTTCCACTGTTCCGGATACCTTGCCGACAAAACGCGGGGAACCCTTCAAAAGAAGGTAATCGTACTCCAGTTGCTCCTTTATTTCTTTCAAAGACCCAATCTTCTGGTCGTTATGGCAGAAAAAAATGCAATGAAAAGCAAACCAAATTAACCCGTATGAAACAAGCATCCCTATTATGACCCAGCGTATCTTCTTAGGTAAACCCATACCCATTCGTTCCTTATTGCCTAACTGAATTGGTCACCAAACATTCAACTGTAAAACTGACGGTTTCCTCTACCTGTTTTTTTTCTCGTTTTACTTCTTTCAACCGAACTGCAGAAAACTCTTTTTCTCCGGCGCGAGAGAGATTGGCAACAAAAGTGGTGATCGCCTTTTTTTCGTCCACCTTTGGCGAGACAAAACCCTTAATTACAAACAACTTTCCTCCTTTTCCTTTTTCCCCTTCTCTGGCTGCCATAGTGCCTAGCCACATCCCCGGGGGAAGACTTTGACTCACCAGGGCTAATTTATTCGTCCAGGATATCCGATTGGTTCTCTCTTTTTGACATAAGTTTAAATCAGCCATGGCCTTCTTTAATGCACTGTGATGTTCCTGAATTTGGCGCATCAGCCCTTGTTCACTAAGGAGCTGCTGTTTAACCCTAAGAATATCCTTTTCCAAACGACGAATAATCATGTTATCGGCCATCAGTTGAACCCCAGCTGAGAAAAGAAGAAGAAAAAGGCCAGCCACATAGAATAGAAATAGCCTCCAGACCAGCACTCTTAGTTTCCACTGTGATGCCCTCGTTTTCAGGAGGTTAATTTCAATCATGGGAACCTTCGCACCAGCAAGCCCAGAGCCACTGCAAACGTGTAGCCCTTAGTTTCAACTTCAAGCGGAATACCTGGTACCCCGGCTAAAGGATTCCAGATTTCTCCAGGAATTTTCAAACCTTCTTCCAGACTTTCTTTTAAGCCGGGTAGGGGAGCTGAACCACCACAAAGAAAGAATTTTTGTACCTGACGACTGGTGCGGCTGGTGAAATACCTCACTGCCGTAACTACTTCAGTAACCATATCAGAGGCTAATTCCCTGGTAATCACGCTCACAGTTCGCTCCCCTGGGTTTTTCTTCAGATTTTCCACCTCTACCAGTGAGAACTGAGAGCGTCGGCTAAGTTCCTGACTTATTACACTACCGCCAAAAGGGATGTCTCTGGCCAGGAGAAAGCCATTCTCCTCAACCAGAGTCATATTAGTCACTTTGGCGCCGACATTGATAGTCAAGCCGGTTCCTCCCTGAAACTTGCCGGTGAAAAACATCAGGTTGGCCAAAGCCAGACTATCCACATCCATAACCACTAGCCGAAGACCAGCCTGGGAAAAAGCCTGCACAAGAAAGTCGCATCTCTTCTTTGGATACCCAGCCAGAAGTACCGTTTTCTTCTCCCCGTGCGTAATGACCTGGTAGTCATATTCCAGATTGCTCCAACCCTGGGGAAATACCTCTGCCAGCTCTACCTCCACTAGACTTTGAATCTCCTCTGGTGGTATCTCCGGGATATCAAAGTAGTGCAAGAGCACTTCTTCTCCAGCCACAGAGGAAACACACAGTCGGCTTTTCACCTCCAGCCGCCGCAGGTAGTCGCGAAGAAAAAGACCTAAAGATAACTGCTCATCGGAGCCTGGTCCTGGACGCACATCAGCAACAGGATTACCTGCCAGGCTAATCCGGCGGATATCAAAACTTCCTTGGTTGGCAATTCCCTCTATTACCTTTATCGTTTGCGAACCAATATCAATGGCTACTCTCTTAGCCGGCACCCTCATCCCCACCAAAGCGCAAGTAAAACCTCCTCGGTGATCAAGATTTGTTTATTAAAGCCCACCGTAAGTTATTGCTGCCCCACTGGTATTGGTGTAGGTCATATAGACAGTAATTCCCGCCGCATCTCCCGTGCCAGTGGTAGAAGCGGTAAACCCATTAGCATTCGCAGAATCTACGCTGAAACTGGTGAAATATTTATTCCCGGTGGTACTGATATCAGTGATAGTGGTGGTATAAGTATTATGTTCAGCGTAGTATACCCTCTCGGCTGTCAGCACCGCCCCCAGTAAAGCTGCTCCTTCTGAAGCCATAGCTTTCCTAATGTTTCCCCGGTAGAGCGGAACAGCGACAGACGCCAGGATACCTACAATAATCACCACCACCATCAACTCAATCAGGGTAAAGCCCTTTTTCTTCTTAATCATCCTAAAAATCCTTTTCATCTTCCCTCCTTGCTGTTTTCTGAAATTTACGAAACTACCTTTAACTCTGCATCTTCATTTTTTCT
>JAMWDF010000156.1:0-1834 GCA_023818865.1 Candidatus Omnitrophota bacterium | reverse complement strand
TCAATGCCTATATCAAGAGTTATCTTTATCCCCACAACAGATAATTCGGTTTCTCAATTTATCCTGCCTTGCCAGTCAGGTTTTCTCCACTGAATGATTACTCTTATGCCTGGACCTGTTGCTCCTTTTCCTGGATCTTCAGGAAAAGTTATATCCCGGAGAGCAGTATCATAATGAACCGAAGCGTTATTCACCACAGTCAAATTCTTCCCAACAATGCCACCATAAAACTGGCTGTTATTCGCTAGAGTAATAGATGAACTTGGCGCGTAGATTGTTCCATTAAAAGCAACCGCATTATTGGCGAGCGTCAGGTTTGTGCTGCTGGCTATATAGATTCTGAGATTACCCGGGGTACTTGAAGCGTTGTTAATTATGGAGTTGTTTGCCAAAGTAGGGGTGAAACTCGTTCCCTGATTGCCGAGGTACCAAATTACCGTGCTATTGTTCTGAATGATTACCTGACTATTGTTGGAAAGCGCCAGCGCTGACTCAATATAAAATCTTGAGTTTCCTGTAATATACACAATGGAATTGTTGTTCATCGTAATGCTCTTGAATCTGAAATCCCCGCCAGAAATAGTAATAACTTTGTTGTTATATACAGTCAATTTCCCGCTTGAGATTGTATAGGTTCCTCCAATTCTTGGATCACCCTGAACCGGGTAAGGCAATGAAGCCAAATCTGAAGGAACAACAACTGAAGGTAGGTTATCTAAGGGCTCACCAAAACTATGGTACAAATCACTATCAGTTACCGTAGCTCCATGGTAAAGAGTAAGATACTGCGGTCCATTTTCCACCATCGCCTTTCCATAAACATGGGCGTTGTTGTAAAGGGTTATAGCCCCTTTACTTCCTGTGTCACCATTGTTTCCCCTATTTGAAGGCCCGTAAGGGCCTAACCTGGAATCATAGCTGTCAACCCAAGCGTTCTGGTAAAGCGTCACTGACTGACTGCCAAAAAGTCCCTGACCAAACGAACCACCAGCCTTGCCCCCTGAACCTGGAGAGCGGTAGGTCTCCATTGAAACCCTTACTTGGGCGTTCTTATAATTCCCTTCTGAAGTAAAAATGATGGAGTCTCCTTGAACTGATTCAGTAACGAGAAAAGTACCGTCAGCGAAAGGCACCGCATTAGTTTCTGGATGCCAGTTCTCATTATCTCTCTTGTAAGCAAAGGCTCTGTTTAAACCTGCCTCAGCGATATAAAATGCTTTTTCTCGGTGATATCTTTTGAGAGCGGCAATCTGTTCGTTCCCACCCAGATATAAAATTCCCAGTCCCATTATGCTTGTCAAAAGAACAAAAATGATAGCCATTGGCAGAAGATATCCTCTGTTATCTCCCATTATGCGTTCCTTATAAAAACAGAAAAAAAGCCAGAAATTATTCTTGAGCCTTTTTGAACTTCAAGGTTAACGCTTACCAAATCGTCAGCCTCCACCTCAAAATGGATACTTTTCAGCGAGCCAATAACCTCTTCTTCTGAATTTGTTCGGGAATTCTTCCACATCAGCTTTGTTGAATTTTGATAAAACTCTTGGTTCCATCCAGCCAGTTGATTTTCAGCGATGATATGGCTTTCAGTTATTAATTCTACTCTGCTGGCTTCTTCTAATATACTTTTGATCATATAAGACGCCAGGTCAAAATCAACCTGCAAAGTTACCAGTTCATTGCTTCTCTTCCATTCCTTATATGAGGAGAAAACTATGGAGGATACGGCGAAAAGACCTAAAGAACCCAGAATTAGTACTGTTAATAGTTCTATAAAGGTGGCCCCCGATCTCTTTAGCTTCTTTCCGTAAATCATGGCTTGACAATTATGGTT
>JAMWDF010000155.1 GCA_023818865.1 Candidatus Omnitrophota bacterium | reverse complement strand
ACACGAATATATTCTTATATTTTGTAAAGATACATTTACTCATTCAAATCCGAACAATAGAAAAAGCACTATTTCAAAAGAGAAATTCTTGGAATTTACAAGAAGTGTATGGAAGTTTCCAGCAAAAGGGCTACAAAAGTAGGACACCCTGCGCCTTTCCCGATAGAATTACCTTATCGCTTAATTCAACTTTATACATTTGAAGACGAGGTTATTCTTGACCCATTTGCCGGAAGTGGTTCTGCCTGTATCGCAGCGCTAAAAACAAACCGGAAATTTGTAGCTTATGATATTGACAAAAAGTACTGCGATTTAGCAGAGCGAAGAGTAAAACAGTTTCTACAAGAACAAATTACTTTATTTCCAAAATAAAAAATGGAACAAGAATAGTTTTTTATTGAGAAGAAAAAAGAGTTAATAGACGCCTTTCATAAAATGATTTGGGATGGTGTGCGTGATTGGCAAAAATTAATACTTCAAAATATCCTTGTAATAGCAATGGATAATATTGGCTATTTTAGAAGCAGGGTATTGGCATAGAACAGTTCAAATAATTTCTACAAATATTGAAAAAACTTTTAATTGTGCGGAAATAACAGTGAATAGCGAAAACAAAAAGATAATCCCTTCCAACTGGCAGAATCTAAAATTAGTTACCGAATATTTACAAATTACACTGCTGGTTTTTAATTATAATTTTCTGGATTTTGACAATTTCTGGAGTAACGAAATATTTCTCTGACACAGATATAAAATTACAAGTGGTGCTAATTCTCGTGCTAGTAATAATTGGGAGTGGCATATCTTATTGGTATTGGAATTGCAATAGAAAGAAAAAATTGAAAGAATTAAAAGGATTCTTCAAATAGATAAAAAATGTTTTTCCCTCTTCTTGAATTCTTGGATTTGTTTTGCTGGTTCTCTTATGTTAAGAAGTGGACGTAGTCGTCGTTCTGAGAAGAATCGCATTGTTCGCTGGTCTTGCAGTGCAAGGAGTTCTCTCTGAATTTCTGGTGCCAGTTTAAGGAGTGCCATAATCTGGCTAACTCTGGCGCTGGTAATGCCCATTTTCCGGGCTATGTCCAACTGTGAATGGATAAATGGGTCGCTAAGAAGTTTTTGGTAGCGTAAGGCTTTCCGGAGCGGGGATTCGTAAACTTTTTGTGGTTTTACGGGCTGGGTTCCGATACCAATGAATTTACGCCGGTTTTTGATTTGTATGTAAATGTCAAATTCCTGCCAGAAGGTCGGACCTTCGCAGTGAGTGGAACATACGGGGAGCCAGAGTTAACTATCAGCGTAATTGAGGATAGTGTCAAAGGGTTTTAGCAAGGTATATCGGACTATTTTGCCATCTAAAATTGGGTTCTGATGAAATAAAAGTTTCAAAAGTTGCCGTTTTTCTTCTATTTCAGAACTGGCAAACAAATCATAAGACCGATTAGCCGGTTGTAGCAGGTAATTTACGGTCAAATAAAGTTATCTTCGGCTTTCTGAAGGTTCGCTGGTTTTGTCAATTTTTTTCTGTAATTAGCCCTTCATTTAAGCAGTGACGACGGCCACCTCTTTTTCGGCAGGTGCCGCTATTTCCGGTTGTACCTCCTCCGATTCCGGGAATTTGAAGTACCGGTGCCCGGTAATCCATTCTTCGTGCAATTCCATCAGGACCGCCGTGACCACACCAATACAGCTTTCCCCGTTGGCAAATATCCCTACCACTCTGGTTCTTGCTTTAATCGTCTGATTCACCCGTTCAAGCGCGTTGGTCGTCGCCAACCGTTTCCGGTGTTCTTCCGGAACAGCATCACCTGCATGGTCTCGATGAGGTTATTCTCCATGATCGCCACTACCTTCGGCCAGCGTCCCCGGTATTCATCCACAGTAGCCTGGGATACTTCCTGGAACGGCTCTATATCCGACTGTTCCCAGATCTGATGCAATTTCGCAATCAGCTGCTTCCGGGCCCAGCGCGGCATATATCCGGAGATGTTCCGGATAAAGTACACCCGGCACCGCGGCCAGACACACCCAGTGAAATATTGGGTAAGCGCTTTCTACAGTCCGCGGTGATCGTCGCTGACCACCAGCTTCACACCCTGGTGTCCCCGCTCCTTTAATTGGCAGAATATCTCGCCCCAGGTACTCTCGCTTTCCAGAGCCGCGATCTCTACGCCAAGGACTTCTCGGTATCCGTCCTCATTCACGCCCACGATAATAACAACCGCCTGGTCTTCCACCTGACCCGCCACCCGCACTTTCTCATACCGGGCGTCTATTATCAGGTACGGATAGGCCTTAGTCAGCCGCCAGGGCTGCAACCTCTCTCGCACCGTCCATTTGCTTGCACAGGTGCGATACCAGACTGGCGGAAAACTGCCTCCCGCACAGCATCTCCGTGACTTCCTCAACCTTCCGGGTGCTGACGCCCTGCAACACCATCTCCATTAACCTCAGGCGTAACGCCTTTTCGCTGCGCTGATATCTTTCAAAGAGCTCCGGAGCGAACTTGCCGTCTCGGCTCTGCGGTACCTGGAAATGCAGTTCCCCAACAGCTTCCCCAAATCCTCCACCTGCTCTTTACTTTTTCCTTCTCCGGCTTTACCATTTCCTCCGGCCATCGTATCCTCCTCGGTTAAGTAGTTGCTACTGCTTAATTGAAGAACGATGGCCTTTCCTTTGTCAAGGGTCTTGGCCCCAAATTACAGAAACTAGGTTACACTACCCCAAAGCTTTGTGAGAGCCGAAGGTCGCAAAACTATCTTTAATTTTAGCTTTTGGGTTATCAATCAGGAACTGAGCAATAAAATCTTTGGCGGTAGTGTAAGACATTTTCTGCAAATTCAGTTAGGTAGCCTCCTTGATAAAAAGAAGCCATCTCCTCTCTTTTAAGTAGAGGTAAACAACTTAACAAAGAAGGATAAAATGGCCAGAAGAGATGGAAAATCGCGGAAGGAAAAACGTAAAGAGGCTTTGGTTGAAGGGGTGGGAGAGTTATTTGGGGAGAACCTGGAACCCTTGGGACAACTGATAGAACAGGTGGGTCAGCAAATATTGCAGATAAAGATTTAGCAGAACTGTATCGCGGGAAATACCCGGAAGTTGCCAGAGCACTGGAAGAAAATATTGAAGAAACCTTCTCGCTAGCCACATTACCCCAGACACACCACAAACGGCTTCCAACGACCAGTTCGGTGGAACGGGTAAGCCAAACGATTAAACAGAGGCCGCGGCTAGTCCGGAGCTTTCCAAACCGGAAAAGTTGGCTCCGTCTAGTAAGTACGCTTTTGTTAGAACTGCCTGAAGAATGGAGTACCGGACCTCGGTACCTGAATATGCAGGAGGAAGAACTCACTTAAGGAACTAACAAATTCTAGATTGTTACCCGAAATTGAACCGGCGGCCATTGCTACTTAAAAGATAAGAGAATTTACAGAAAAAACTTGACAGTACCTATTTTAGTTTAGTTATAGATTTTACTTCTTGTATGTTATCGCTATCATTTTGCCGTTAACTCTTTGTAGACAGAAAGTGTATTTTCAACCATCTTTTTGACCGTAAAGTTTTTGATTGCCTTTTCGTAGGCTAGTTTTACAATCAAAGGAATACTAGAAGGATTCTGAATAATATATCTTATCTTTTCCGCAAGCTGTTTATCATCACCAGGATTAAAAAGGAAGCCGGTCTTACCATCCTCCACCAGTTCAGGAACAGCGCCTATATTCGTCCCTATTACAACTGTCTGCGACATTTGCGCTTCCAGAACAGTCCGGCCAAAACCTTCTGGCGTTGTGGAAGGCACTACCAGAATATCTATGTATTTAAGCGCGTCCTTCGCTTCCAGATGTTGAATTTGTATCGTTTCTAACAGTGTATTATTGGTTATCCACTCCTCTAATTTTTTTCTGTATCTACTACTTCCCTCTCCAACAATTAATCCTTTGACCTTCATTCCTTCATTCTCAAGTCTTTTCAGCGCTTTCAAAAAACAGTAATGTCCCTTCCCACCTGAAAATCGGGCAATCATCCCAATTCTTATTAAAGATGAGGGAAGCTTTTCAATCTCTGTAAATGCATCTTCAACCCCGTTATATACAACCCTTATTTTGTGCTCAGGAACTTTCAAATACTCAATAGCATATTTTTTGAGCGCATGGCTTACAGTGATAACCCGATCTCCTTTACCTGCTGCTTTGCTATACCATCTTAAATTATAAAAACCATGGATACTGGTAACCAATGGCGTGCTGGGAAAATGATTCTTTACAGTGCAGACAACCCAGCAAGGAAAACGACTTTCCCCGTGGATAATATCAGGAGATTCTTCTTCTATAATTTTTTTCAGTGTCCAGAGGGAATTTAAAAAAACAGAAGGTGTTTTCTTATCCATTGGCAGGTTGTACCATTTTATGCCTTTTTCTATTAGCGGAGCAATAAATCTCCCAGGTCCGCTTACAACAATAACCTTATGCCCTAAGGAAGTTGCTGCTAAAGAAAAATCGTAGACCCCTCTTTCAATGCCCCCAAAATCCATAGAAGGAAGCACTCTTAATATCTTCATGTCTTATGCCAAAAGAAGAGATTGCCCTTTCTTAAATGTTGGGCCTAGTCTAAATTAGTGTAGTCCACCGAGTTTGTCAAGAATAACGGGAAATTAACCCCGCGCTTCCAGGTATCTGGTTTCTCCCTTCCCTTTCAAATTCCGTTGGTCTCTTCTCCCAGACCCACTTGGTCTGATTCAGTCGTCAAATTCCTGAAAAACTCTCTCTTATAAAATGCGAATGAAAAGTACTAAAGGAAACGAAAACCCATTGAGGATAGTTTAAAGTCCAATGGCTTTCCTCAAAATAAGAATTACATCAATTATATCTGTTCCACCGTCATTATTGATATCAGAAAAGGCTGGATTTTTTTCATCAATGCCTATTGCTTGTTTTAAGCATAGAATTACATCGGTTATATCTATCATCCTATCTCCGTTCAAATCGCCTGTGTTTTCAAGCACCTCATAAATAAAATGAGTAACATTGTTATCTTCATCTATTTCTTCCACCTTATTTTCTTCATCACAGATTACATAGAATTCAGGATAAGTATCCTCAATTTTAAAAACAATGTCTTTTCTTTCCCCAACTTCTAAACTTTCAATTTCTCTCTCGCTTATTATTATCCCGGATTTATCCTTTACTTTTACAGAAAAAAGACCAGCCTGAGCAATCCCTGAGTTCTCCACCCTTATAATAATGTTCAATTCTTCTGCTGTTGTTTTAAAAACAGAGACATTATCAATCTTCAAATCAGGGAGTCCGTACTTGATAGTTTTCTCATTGTTTGAAGTGTTTCTGTCATTTGTGGTATTCTCAGGGTCAGCAACTACTGTAAAGAAAAACGGTCTCTGGACATCAGGAATTATATACTCAATCAAAAATGTTTTTTCTTCCCAAGGATTAATATCTTCATCAATTCCCGCTCTATAAACCTCGTTATTATTTATAAGAAAGGCAATATCAAAATTGCCAACTATTTTTTCGCCTTTGTTTAGTACTTTTATCTCAATGTTAACAGTATTTCCGGGTAAGGCATTTTCAGGAAAAATAACCACTTCTTCTACGGATATATCTTCCCCGGTAACAACTTGGATA
>JAMWDF010000154.1 GCA_023818865.1 Candidatus Omnitrophota bacterium | reverse complement strand
GAGAAGAGAACTGAATATTTATGATGGGACCAAGTATCATTACAGTATGAATGGTTTTATCGCTAATATCCCAGCTGGTTACAAATGGGCCAAACTGGACAGAATTGACTACCCTTCCCGGACCGGTTATCTCTTTGACGGAAGAAACTACCAGGTCTTTCACACCATTTCCCCTTCCTTCCGCCACTCTGAAGGCACCAACATTCTTTTCTTTGACTTCCACTGTGAGTGGTGGCCAAGAAATTGGGTTCCGGTTGGTTCTACTGCCAACTATATGGCTCCACCCTGGCATGGCAGCCCTT
This sequence comes from Candidatus Omnitrophota bacterium, assembly GCA_023818865.1. Lineage (GTDB taxonomy): Bacteria > Ratteibacteria > UBA8468 > B48-G9 > DSTR01 > JAMWDF01. Next base: position 5,355 of record JAMWDF010000154.1, on the reverse strand, counting down.
CTTCCAGTTACATGATTGGGCAATAAAGACAAGGAAATTAATGCCTGCGTCCCTGAAAGAAGGTTACTGGGTATTTTTCCTCCTAGCTCTTCAGGCATTTTCCGCCACCAGTTTTCTTGTTTTTGAACCTCTTGACTCTATTCCTGCTTCAGCCCGCATAGAAAGAAGAGAAAAAATTACTTCAGTGGCTGGAAGATTGCCTGGCCAGAAAGCTATAAATTTGGAAAAAGGCACTATGCTCACCTGGGAGATAACAGAAAAACCGGAGCAGGCATTTGTAGAATTTTGGGTAAAGCCGGCCAAGCCAGAACAACTCACTCTTTCCAGCGGTTTTCCGATGCTCTCCTTAGTCAAAGGAATAACCAGATATTCTCTGGAAATGGAAAAAGGACAAACTGGGCTGGAATTGGTTCTTACCAGAGGCTCAAGAAAACTTATTTCTTACCCCATCTATCAGTGGCTGAACCAGACCTGGATCAAACAAGAACGCGATTTCTGGCATTATCTCTGTTTGGTTTTGGAGAAACAGAAGATTTATCTGTGGGTGGATGGTTTTCAAGCTAGCCAACAAGGCGCACCAGCTAACCCTGAACCCATCACTGAATTAAGTTTAAGCGGTGGGCCTGCCGCTTTTTCTTCCTTGATAGTCAGCCGGAATACTCCGATTGACATCCGGGCTCGCTATCGCAGTCTTTATCGGGGGCTACCGGAGATACTTCCCAATATTGTTACTGTACCCTTTTTGACTAAACCTCCAGTGATTGACGGTCGGATTTCTCCGGGTGAATGGGAAAAAATGACCCGGTTAGGGGATTTCTGTTCTCTCCGGGAGAAACCCGGCTATCTGAAAAGAGAAAAGATTGAAGCCTATTTGGGCTATGACCGAGAAAATCTCTACCTTATGGTTCGCACGCCTTATACCGGCAAACTGGATTACCGAACTTGGAAAATGAAAGACGGGTCACTCACAGGAGAAGAATCTTACGAGATTTTTGTCCATCCCCCTTTAACTGACCTGCCTGAAATCTACCAGTTTGTAGGTAATCCAGCTGGCAACCAGATGGATCTCAAATCGTTAGACATAAATTGGAATGGCCGGTGGTATTGGAAAACAATGGTCGCCGAGAGCGAATGGCTGGCTGAATTCTCCGCTCCTTTCCGGGGGATTGGTCTTTCCCCGCCAGCCCCAGGAGACCTCTGGAGCTTCAATATGGTAAACACCAAAGCAGATGCCGGCTGGTGCTGGACTCAGAGATACAATGACACCGGTTCTTTTGGCCGAATAAGGTTTGGCAAAGATTCACTGGCTATCCAACCAGGCCACTTCAAAATAGAGGCTGGTAAAATCACCGTTGTTCTTGGTGTTTCAGGGAGTAGTCAGCCAAGAACATTGGTGTCTTCTCTTCAAGTTTACTCAGAGGGAGATATTCTTCCCCGAGCCGAAAATACCCGCACCCTGGATCTAAAAACTCAAGAGTCGTTGAGGGAGACACTGACGGTATGGACCGCTGATTTGAGTACTGGTCGCGTTGTCCTTTCGGTCAACGAAGGCAAAGATTGCCTTTATTATCAAAGCCTTCTTTTCCCAGAAGCCCCAGTGACTGAAAGAAAATCAAAAGCCCAAAAACAAACCGAAACGGCCAAAGAGAGGCCAGACACAGCCTTGGAGAAAGAGGAACAGGCTTATAAGCGGAAATGGTCTGCGCAGGAATTAGGTCAGACGCTTCTTGAAGCCAGCGAATGGAAAAAGGCAAATGTGGGCATTACTGATAAGGTTCCACCGCCTTGGTCTCCGTTAAGAGTAGAAAACCAAACTGTCCATTGTTGGGGAAGAAGCTACCAGTACCAGAATTCCCTTTTTCCAGCAAGAATTATCAGTCAAGACAAAGTTCTGGTTGAAACACCACCCTATTTAATCTTGAGGGGCAAGAAAAGAGAATACCGGCTGAGTGCCGCCGAGGTGGAGATGGAAAAGATCAACGATGGCTTAGTGAAGGTGAAAACAAGAACTACAACTGGCCCTTTTTCTGCAGAAGTGACCACTGATTACGAATTTGATGGGATGGCTAAGAGTGAACTGAGTCTAACCTGCCTGGAGGCTCCGTCGGAGTTATCCAGAATCAGCCTGGTGATTCCCTTGAACTCTCAGTACTGCCGTCTTTACCACTACAGTGCCTCCATCTCTGGCCATGCCCCGGCCTCTGACTCCGGGTATCTTTCGAAAAAAGGTTTCTCCCTTGATTTTCTTCGGGAAATTGTCTGGATAGGTGATAACTGGACAGGTTTCTCTTGGTTTACTGAAAGCTTGGAGAACTGGCCGCTAAAAGATGAAAAAAACATCCAATCACTCAGCCAGGCTGGCCAAGAAAATCGGCTTTTTACAGTTAAGTTTGGGGACAAACCCCTTTTTCTCCAAAAACCTCTCAGACTGGTCTTCGGTTTTGCCGCCACCCCGGTCAAACCCCGGCCGACTGACTTCCGGAATCGCTCCTGGAGTGAAAGTGTAGACTGGTGCTGGTTCTGGGGGGATGGCCAGTATTATCCTTTTCTCTCCAATCCGGAAAAGGCCCGCCAGCAGGTAGAAAAAGCAAGAAGCAAAGGTAAGCAAGTAATGCCTTGCTCTTCTATTACTTTCCATGGTTTGTATCGGTTCTATGAAAGTTACTTCGGCTTGGTAGACAACCCTGGCTTGAAACACCGGGCAATGCTACTTTTTGAGCCTATCTGGCGCCAAACGACCATCTATTCACCTTTATCACTGCCTGCAGACAAGCACACAGCAGATGGCCTATGGTTTGGCAAGAAGTTTCAGCCCCAGGGATTGACCAGCCTGTGCGCAGCTTCTGACTTCCAGGACTACTACCTCTGTCAATTGGCTAAACTGGTAAAAGAAACCGGACTGACTGCCATTTACCTTGACCAACCCCTTTACCGGTGTTCCAATCCCCATCATGGCTGTGGTTACATCAATTACCGGGGAGAATGGACTCCTCGGATGCCTATCTGGGCGATGAGAAACATGCTGAAGAGAATGTATAATGTTTTTGTGGAAAGCCACGGACAATCTTTCATCCGCTGGCATTCTTCCAACCAAATTCCGGTCTTTCTAATCAGTTTTATTGACACCTTCTGGGATGGGGAAAACTATGGTTCTGGACCCCAAAAGGTTTTTGAATTCTACAGCCAGTTGTTGTCTGAAGGAAAAATGCAAGCGCAGCATACTGGTCTTCAGTTCGGGTTTTATCCAGATTTGTTGCCGGAATTTGAAGATAGATATGCTCCTACTCCTGCTTCTATTTACGACATGATGGGACTGTTTATGGTTCATGACTCTACTGTCTGGCCAGCTCACTGTCGCTACCCCCAGTTGGTGAAACTTATTCAGGAGAAAAGATTTTCCTTCCCCCTAGAAAAAATGAAGGTAGCCTATTACTGGGAGAAGAGTACCCCGGTAGCAGTCAGACCAGAAAGAGTTAAATGGATTTTCCATTACGGCCAGGAGAAAAACCTCTTAGTTCTTTTCAACTGGAGCGACCATTGGCAGACTGCCCAGGTGAGATTTTCCCCTGAATTTCTTAGTAATACCCCATTGGTGGCCATTGACCTCTTAACCGGGGAAAAGATTCCCTGGCCACTTAAAGATACCCTAATTTTGCCTATCTGCAGCCGGGACTTAAGGCTGATTGAGATAAACGCTACCCGTTAACCAAACGAGGAGAGAGAAATGAGAAATAAAATTTTTCCCGGAGTAGCAATTCTTATCTTAAGCTATAGTTATCTTTTGCTGGCCAAGGCTGATTTTCGTTTTGAAGCCGGCTGTCTCCTTGTAACCACTGAAAGATACCAGGTAGTCCTGAAGAACGGAAACATTGTCAGAATAAAATCTTTCCTGCCCAGACCAGCTGATTGGACGGTGAATGAAGAACCAATGAAACCCGGGCAGTTACCTGAAGGAGTTGGCTGTCTTGGTCCAGAACAGGCTGAAACAGAAAAAACCGAACGCCAGCAACATCATGTCTGGGGAGCACTGGATATTCCAGCCAGGTTCCCCTTACAGCATCCAGTTACTGGCCAACCGATAGCCGAGAAAATTCCTGGGGGGATAAGGTTAACCTTCTCAGGATTAGCTGGCGATGAAAAGGGCAGTCTAATCCAGGAGGTCACCATTGAGGAGAAAACAGGTGATTTGTGTCTAAGATTCATTGGAAAATCTAACCTGCCTGGGGTTTTTGGCACGGCTTTTTCCCTTCTCAACCTGAGAAAGGATATCTCTTTCATCACTCCCTATTTTAGCGGACAAAGATGGACACCTGATTATGCTAAAGGGAAAATCTTAAACCTTGCCTGCGGTTCAGTGTTCTACTGTGCCGGTTTGATCATCGGGGAAGTACCCGAAGGTGGCTATTTTATTGTCTGGGCAGAGGACCCAAGGTTAAGGGGGAAGTTTTTCCGGCGGTATAACGGAGAGGAAGCCCAAGCATTGAATTTTGAGTACCATACTGATGCTCCTTATGAGAATAATCCAGAGACCACTTCCTGCGTCTGGCATTTCAATACCTATGGAAAATCTTGGTTGGAACCGGCTAAGAGGTACAAAGACTGGATGATAGAAACTTTCAAACCTATCCCGCGGGCCAAACGAACTTCTTCCTGGGTGGATGAAATCGCTTTAGTCTGGCCCACCACCCCCACAGAAGAAGAAATGAAAAAAATGGCTGAACTAATTGAACCTAAAAGGGTGTTGATCCATCATTGGGGATTTCTGGACCAATTCAACCGGCGCATCCCAGAGTACCGGTTACCCCCTACAGGCCAGATCAGCGAGAAACACATAGAAATGATCAAGAAATTCCACTCCTTTGGTTACCGGTTCGGAATTTACACCAGTTTGGCTCTGGTAGACCAAGAAACTCATCCAACCATTATGGAAGATTATGGCCTTCAATACTACTATAACGCCCCTTGGCAAAAAAAGCCCCAACCGCCTAAAACGCCGGAAGAGCGGAAGAAAAGTTGGCTGGCTTGTGTCCATCCAGGAAGCAGTAAGTGGATAGAATTTTATGCCTCCCAGATGGCAAAGCTACATGAAGTTTACGGCATTGATTACTTTTACCAGGATGTGACCGGTTGTTCCTTGGGGAGCAGCGGCTTAGTGGAAGGGAAAACTTTCAATGAAGCGGTGATTGCCTGTGAAGCAGAAATCAGAAAAAAGGTACCGCAGGCAGCCATCGGCGGAGAATACTGGAATATCGTCAACGCTATCCAGGAAGATTTTGGTCTCACTGGCTATTTATCCTGGGGAAATGAAAACCACCGAAAGTTTATTTCCCAGCCGCACCAGCCTCACCCGCTGCT
>JAMWDF010000153.1 GCA_023818865.1 Candidatus Omnitrophota bacterium | reverse complement strand
CATCCAGTTAATTCATTAAGAAATGTTCCAATCGAAAACACAGGATGTATTTCCGGAGGCACCGCCTAATTTTTTCCCTAACAAACTCCTCGGGATCAGGGTAAAGAAGGCGCAGGTTTCTCATCATCAGGTTTCTTTTTTCCTTGACTTCAGACCGGTCAAAGACATAATGACCGCAGATGGCGGTCAGTCTCCACTGCCAGTAGTCATTAGAAAGGTCAATCTTTTCCTCCGCCCGGTCCAACCACTTCTTCCATTTTTCGCTTTCCAGGCTCCGGGTGATGAATACCTCCTGGAACCCTGAAGTTTCTTTAATTTTCCCTGTTTCTTTAAGCCATCGCTCCTCTACAGCCAGTCTAAGCAGAACCCGGCTTTCCACCACCCCAAATTCCGGGGCAACATTAGCGCTGGTAATTCCACAGGCCGGGTGCTGAAGGAGAAAATATTCCTCCAGGTAATCAGTATTGTGTTCTTTAAAACCAAGGTTAAATTTCTCCGCCACACTGGCTAATTTCTTGGCTGCCCCAGGATGAAAACAGCCAGCATTGTAATCCATCTTTACCAGAGACCCAGTTTGGCCAACAATGAAACATGGTCGGGGAAGATTGGCCCTTTCAAACTCGGTAGTAAGATTTCTGAGAAATTGCTCTAAGGCAAGTTCAGTCATCACCCCAGCATAGTTTTCCTCTGTACCAATCTCATACTCAACTGGAGGCAAAGAAAGAGATTTTCTTATACTTTCAATGCGGCTCACCAGAAAAACAGTGTCCTGAATCACCTGGATAGCGCTGGTATTTTTTCTTCTTGTTGGGTCAATATGCAGTAGGTGAAAACCAGCTTGGAGATCAGCCTGGTAGGAAACTAATGCCCGGGAGAAGGCTTCCTTTTCTGGCAAATAAGGCTTCCTTTCTTCGTCCCGTTGCCAGGGACCGCCGTGGTCCCGTTCCAGAAAATAGGTGGTCCCGTCAGCCCGGGAACGGATAAAATCAGCCATCTCCCCTGGAGACCAACCCTTCACATATCCTCGGCCAATCTCCGAAGTTTCCACCTGGTTCCTGGACGCAAGAAAAATCACCGGCGCCCTTTTCTCCCTGGCTACTTCCAAAGCAGCCAGAACCGCATTTTCTGAGACCGGCCCTACCCCCAGGAGGGTCACTTTTGCCTGCCTGGCTTTTCTCACTAATTCTGAGAGCGTCATTTTTTCGGCTGCCTCAGCTTCTTATTCGGTTTCTTAACTAACTAATCTTCTTCCTATCTTTATCAAACTGGCGGACACAGTTTAGAACAAATCTTGTTTGCACTATGGCCCGGTGGGGATAAGCGGTCAGACAAAGGATAAAATGGTCGTACGGGGCTGCTTCCTGGAGCATCTGGTAAATACTCTCTCTAACTTTTCTGAGATCGTCCATCGGTCCAGCTAACTGAATTAACCCGGCAATTACTCGGTTGGTTATAGGGGTCTACATGGCCGGTCACCGGCAGCCATTCCGGTACTTGGTGCCGGAAGATTGTGAGCAGATTCTCACGCCGGGTAAGCATAATGAAAACTAAGTTTCGCTGTTTTGCTGCCATAAACCAGTTAAATCCCCAATTCCCTCTATTTCGTGGAGATTGTCAAATTCATGAGCTGCCTGAATGAGCTCCGGTGAGGTTAGATTGGCTGGACCGATTACCTTGACAATTTTACCCATAGAACACAAACGATCTACTAAGGTTTTGAAATCACCGTCGCCAGTTACCAGTACCACCTTGTCTAAATAAGGCGCCTGGCTGAGAGCTTCTACAGCCAACTCCAAATCCACACTAGCTTTGATGGAGCCATCCGGCAATCTCCGGGTAGGCTTAGAAATGACCCGATAACCAAGTAAAGCGAGCGCGCTAATAAAGGAGCGCTGTCCCTCATTCTGGGGGTCATAGCAGGTAAAAGCGCTTAAGAGTACCGGTTTCCCTTCAGCCTGGAGATAATCCCGAAACCGGGCAAAGTTAACCCGGGAAAAATTGACCTTTCCTTCTCTCCACAAAGCCTGGGTAGTCAAATAAACATTTTGAACATCAATAAATACCCCTGTCCTTTGCATAGTTTCCCTCTTTTTTCTCGTAGAGATTTAATATGAATGCTTTTTTCATTAATGATATTTTTTCCGGCCAACCTGCTTCATTTTACTACTGAAGCAGGAACAATGCAATCCCTCAAATCGCCCATGAAAAATACTTCTGAAAATATCCACCAATAGGGTCAACTACAAGGAAATTACCTTACCGCAGAGAACTACCTCTTCTCTTATTCTTTTCTACAGCTTATCCAATCTCTTTTTTTTTCTCCGGGATTTCCCTGTCCCTCTGGTGCATCAAGCAGGAGAAGTTTCTGGAGAGAATCATTAATGAGATGACTGGTCAGCCTGGCAATCTTTTTTGCTAAGAGTCAGAAACTGCATTAATATAATGGTCATGAAAAGGGCCTATCTCCTTGGTAATCACGCAGTGGCTTATGGTCTGGTGGAAGGCGGACTTCAGGCGGCATTCGCCTACCCAGGGACTCCTTCTTCAGAAATCACCGAAAAACTAGCCAGCCTGGCTGAACAATACCGATTTTATGTGGAATGGTCTATCAACGAAAAGGTAGCGCTGGAAACTGCTTACGGAGTGGCCCTAAGCGGCCGCCGGGCGGCCGCCATTATGAAACATGTCGGCTTGAATGTAGCCGCCGACCCGTTGATGACGGCTGCTTATACCGGGGTGGTAGGCGGACTGGTGATAGTTGTCGCAGACGACCCAGGTATCCATTCTTCCCAGAATGAACAAGATTCGCGGCAATATGCCTTGTTTGCCAAGCTGCCCTGTTTTGAACCAGCTTCTCCTCAAGAAGCCTTGGAGATGGTTAAGTTTTCGTTTGCCTTTTCCGAAAAAATCTCTCAGCCGGTTATTATCCGTCTGGTTACCAGGTTAGCTCATGGTAAAGCGGCTGTGACGTTGGGACAACGAATTGAATTATCCCAGTCAACAACTGGTTTCAAGAAGGAACCATCCCGCTGGGTGATGGTGCCGGCGAATGCCAGACAAGCCCATCGGCGGCTAAACGAAACCCAGAAAGTGGTGGCCGAGGCGATGGAAGAACTAGAGTTCAACTATTTTCAGCCAGGAGAAGAAGGGCTCGTTATTGCTTCTGGGTTAACCTGGTTTTATGTCAGAGAAGTATTCGCCAAGCAAGAGAATAACTGGTCCCTGGTGAAGATTGGAACTTACCCTCTTCCCGAAAAGCTGTTGGCCAAAGCCCTGAAGAGGGCAAAGAAAGTTCTGGTAGTGGAAGAAGGTGAACCAGTGGTGGAGCAATGGGTGGAGAGGCTCCTGTGTAAAATCAATCCAGGAGCCACGGTCCATGGTAAAGAAGATGGCTGCTTGCCCAGAGAAGGCGAAGTTTCTGTGGAACTGGTGGAAAAAGCTGTTAATCAACTGGCCGGCAAACAAATGAATCCTAAGCCAGTCCCGCCTTCTCTTTTGCCCCGGTCACCGGTTCTTTGCCCTGGCTGTCCTCACCGAGCAAGTTTACATCTTTTGAAAAAGGTTTTTGGCCGAAAAGCCATCTTCCCAGGCGATATTGGCTGCTACACACTCGGGGTCAATATTGGAGCGATTGACACCTGCCTGTGTATGGGGGCTGGGCTAAGCACCGGGGCAGGTCTAGCGAGACTGGAACCTGACCGTCCGGTAGTGGCCATTATAGGAGATTCCACTTTTTTTCATGCCGGCATCCCAGCATTAATTAATGCCACCTATAACCAGGCGGAACTGGTAGTAGCCATCCTTGATAACCGGACGACTGCCATGACCGGTCATCAACCCCACCCTGGTATTGGCTACACAGCCACTGGAGAAAAGACCACGGAGATTGATTTGGAAAAATTATGTCAGGCCTGCGGGGCAAAACAGGTGATAATACTTGATCCCTACCAGGTGGCTGAATCTCTGTCCGTTCTCAAACAATTAAAAGACCAACCTGGAGTTAGAGTAATTATCTTTCGCCGGGCATGCATCCTTCTGGAGAAAACCCATCACCGGTTTGAAATAACCCTGGATGAAGATAAGTGTCAGGGCTGCCAGGTCTGCTTTTATCTTGGCTGCCCGGCGATAGAATGGGTGAACAACCGACCAGTAATTAATAATTCTTGCACCGGCTGTGGCCTCTGCGTCGCTTTCTGTCCCCACCAGGCTCTGAACAAATATGAAAAAAACAGTTGATATTGTTATCTGCGGGGTAGGCGGCCAGGGAATCATTCTGGTTTCTGACCTGTTGGGTGAAGCCTGTGTGAAAGCTGGACTACCAGTGACTGGTAGTGAGACACATGGCATGGCTCAGAGAGGCGGTTCGGTAGAAGCCCATATCCGGATGGGCGGGGTATTTGGCCCTAAAGTTCCGCTGCAACAGGCTGACCTGTTGCTGGCCTTGGAGCCGCTGGAAGCCGCTCGTTTTTCTCTCTATTTGCGAGCAGAAGGGCTGGCCATTGTTAATCTGGCGCCTATCAAACCAATTACCCAGAAAACCACCTATCCGCAGCAGAGTGAGTTACTTGCTCTGGTTAAGAAAACCGGGGCCAATATGATTGCGGATGATTTTACCTGTTACGCGAGAAAAATTGGTTCGGAGAAAATCCTCAATGTGTTAATGGTTGGAGTGGCCTCTCCGTTTTTACCGGTGGGTTTTGATTGCTTGCGAGAAGCGTTAAAGACAGTGGTGCGAGAAAAATTTTGGAAAATAAACGAGCAGGCTTTACAATGGGGCCGGGATTATTGCCAGAGAATCTTTTCCCCCCAGGGAGAACAAGGTAGGGACCATGCCTGAATGCTTTTACCATACTGGCCGGCCAGCTGTAGCCAGATGCAAACAGTGTGGCCGGGGTGTCTGTAGTCAATGCCGGATAGTAACAGATAACGGCATTTTTTGTAGTGAAAAGTGTAGGGAGACCTTTGCCGTTTTTCAACAAAGGCTGAAGGAGGCAGAAGAGAAAAGGGCAGCGGCCCAAGGTAATTCCGCAAGATGGCGCCAGGTGATTTTTCTTATCATTCTGCTGGCCGCAATAATCTTCTTCCTGAAAAAATTTCTCTGGTGAATTAAAAACTGTAACAGGCAAAAACAAGGAGGCAAAATGTTAGTTTGGGTGATACTGATCTTTTTGATCGGGTTACTTCTCTCTCTGGCTGACAGTTTTCTCAAAGAACAGGACCTGATTAGATTGACTGGGGTGGTGGTTTCTTTGATCTCCCTGGGCATTATTGTAAGGATGTACTCCCTTTCCCGACGGGGAGAAAAGGAAAAACTTTTAAAAAAGATAAAGGAAATGGAGGAAAAACAGGCTGGAGAAACAGTGGGCCCAAAGTGAGGAATTATGATTCAGGGGAAATTTGGGACAAGAGCAAGAACCGGGCTGGTTATCTTTCTGGCCCTGGCCGGAATAATTCTGCTTAACTGGGTAAATTCTCAACAGTCACCGGAGCAGCAGGTAGAAGAATTAATCCATCAGCACCAGGGAGCTCTTCTTGTCCTAAAAAGTGGAACTGACCAGGACAAACAGTTTCAGCTAGCCATTGCCGAGGTAAAACCACCCTTAAGAGGTAAGGCAGGTGTAGTCACAGTTTCCCCGCGACAGGGGAAAAGGCTGGTCAATG
>JAMWDF010000152.1 GCA_023818865.1 Candidatus Omnitrophota bacterium | reverse complement strand
GTCGGTGGCACCCGGGCAGAGGGAAAGGGATTACTTCTCCCCAGGTTTGACCCCCATCAGGGGAAATGGTTTTGAAACAGTCCCATCCCTGGCGAGAATTTTCCCGATGGAAGGAAACCAGGGTATTCGGCTCTACCTCAACAATACTGGCTTCACACAAGTTCAAGCCTTCTTTTTTTGCTACAGTTACTGGTCCCTCCCAGGTTTTTCCCTGCTGGTTGGAAAACCATAGCCGCTGAACCAGAAAACCAAACTTTTCATCCCGGAAGTGACAGGTCAATAACCACCGGCCGCTTGTCAACTCCTGGATTTTATCCGGGACTATTCCCAGGGCTGGAGTTTCCACTGGTCCCTGCCAGGTTTTTCCTTCGTCCTGGCTGAAGAAAAGATAGTTGCGACAGTCTTCTGGTTTGGCGCTGCCTTCTGGAGAGAAAAGCTTATCTACTACCACGACCAGCCGGCCATCTCTTAACTGGTTTATCCTCGGACAGTTCCAGAAAGGCAGTCCTCTGGTGGCTTCAGTTAGAGGTTGCTTCTTATTCCAGGTTCTTCCTCGGTCAGAGGAACTGGTGACCATAATCCGGGTATATCCCCGGTTATGGTGGTGGGTACATTCAGCAAAAACGCAGACCAACTTTCCTGAAGCAGTCAAGGTGAGGTCCGGGAAGGCTTCGTAGATAGAATCATCTCGGCTGACTGTGAATTTCTTAACCATACTTTTTTCCTCGGCGAGAGCGAATTTTAGTTAACGACCGACCTTGATAGTAATCGGTGGTGATGGATAGATAAGTTTTGGTCAACCAGTTTTCTATCATTTTGTCAGTGAACGCTGGCGCCAGGATGCAGTAACGGGATTTCTTCAGCGTCTCTGAATTCTCCACTGGTTCTTTTATCACTTGACCTGCCTGCCCAGAGGAGTGAATAAAATAGGGTGGCTGACAACCATCATAAAAAATGAACCCGGTGTGTTTATCCAGACCAACGATGTAGAGGTTTTTCCCCTGCCGGAGAATCTCTGTTTTGATTGCCTGGAGAGAGCATCCGGAAAGAAAAGAGATATTTTCTGCCCCAACCAGATTAGTGATGATATACCGAGAAGGCTGGATACCTAGCCGGATTCGGTCCAGGGAAAAACCGAGCTGCTTCAGGACAGTAGAGACAAAAATACCACAGGCAATCGCGCCTCTGCCTGGCTGGTCTGTCTGGCCGCTGAAAGCCCAAGGAGTACCATACCAGGCTGGGAAGATCTCCCGGGAAAGAATATTCAGGAGATAAGCCCGGCTCTCCTTAACCAGCCGCTTTTTTGTTTCCGCTCTCCCTGAACGCCGGTAAAGCCTGCTTTTTCTTTCTTGATTCTTTTCCAGTGTCTGAAGAATTTGGAAATAACTCTGACTGGGCGGAAATCTAGTTCCCCCAATTGCTGGCTGGTGGAGTTTCAAGGGAAGCATAGAAAACCGAAAAGAGAGATTTACTTCAGGCAGCGATAACTCAGAAAAGTTCACCCAGGGTTTTATCTGCCAGACCAAGAGAAAAATTTGTATCAGAACAAAGAGAGTGAGAAAACCTATCTGGACCCGTTCACTCTTCATCTTTCTTATCCGATTTACTGAGCCTTTTTGAGCAAGGCAAGAGCGTTTTCTCCCAAGATACGCTCTTCCAGTTCTGAAGGCAGATTTAGTTTTCGAAACTCTTCTAAACACTTTGCTTGGTCTGCCCAGGGTGAATCTGTGCCGAAAAGGATGTATTCCGGCGGATGGTTGAGTATCAGAAAGCGGCTGCGGGCTACTCCCAGATACTCCAAGGAGAAGGAGATTTCCATATAGATGGGTTTGCCCAATAGGTAACGTTGGACTTCTTCCCAGTCTTCCCAGGCGCCCAGATGGGTGGTCACCAGTAACAACCCTGGGACTGCCTGTAAAATCCGGTGAATTCTAGCCGGGTCAGCCTTCCTGATTCTGGGGAAAGCAAAATCAAAACCGGTGTGGAGGACTAAAATTAATTTTTCTCTGGCAATTAGTTCGTAAAGAGGGAAGAGCCGGTCTTCGTCAGCGTCAAAATTCTGGTAATAAGGATGCATCTTGATTCCTGGGAAATTAGCTTTCTTAATGCATCTGATATGCTGGGGCCAGTCTGGGTCATCTGGGTGGAGAGAAGGAAAGGGGATGATGCGGTCAGTTCTGATTTCTTCCGACCACTTGAGAATGGAAGCAAACTGGTTGACTTTGGTAGCGATAGAGCAGAGGGCACTTTTGGTTATGCCAGCTTTATCCATAGAGGCAAGTAATGAGGAAACCTTCCCATCCAGGTAGTAAGGAATGTTCCCTTCCTCCGCCAAGGCTTTCATCGCCCTTTCTGCTAAGTTATCAGGGAAAGCATGGGTGTGAAAGTCAATGACTTCCATATTTCTCCGGTTTTGTAAAAAACTGGAAGAGTTCCCAGGCAATAATCATATGGCCAAGCAGGGTGGGATGAACAGAGTCTGGAGCCAGTTGTTCTGGAGCAAAATTTTTCATTTGCCGGCGGTAAACTGATTGAAGCTTAATCAATCCGGCTTTAAACTTTCGGCTCATTGCCTCGACAGCCTTCTGGTAGGATTCAAGTTGGTTTAGTACCTGGGTTTTCAACTGACCGGTGGTGTCTGTGGTGATGTAAAACGGTTCCAGACAAACCAGCTGGCAATTGGGCAATTTCTCTTTGGTAACAGCTAAAACTTCCTGGTAACGACGGCAGAAGTTTTCCGGGGTATGGTCTGCCCAGCCTTCGGTTTTTCTTATCACCCGATGAACATCGTTAATCCCGATCAAGATGGTCACCCAGTCTGGTTGGTAATAAAGAACATCGTCTGCCCAGCGTAGCTGCAAATCCATCAGGGTATGGCCGCCGATGCCTTTGTTAATGATCTCTACTTGATTACCTGGCCAGGCGCTGTGAAGAAGATGATGGAAGTACCTGACATACCCATTACCGAGAGGGCCAAACTCACCTCTCCGACCACAATCAGTGATGCTGTCTCCAATACAAACTATCTTCTGGCCGATTTTCAATTTCATTCTTCTCCCTTCCTTTTTAGGATTGTAATAAGCCAGTTTTCCTGATAGCATAATAAGGCAAAAACTTACCGGAATTTTACAATGGAATTGCTAACCTGTCTACCTGTCAAAAGAGAGAGGTGGCCAGAAGGGGTCTGGCAGTTAGAGTACCGAAGTGAAGTTGATGGGAAAACTGACTGGACGCTTGTTCAACCGCGGGGTTCTGATTGGCTGGTGAAACTTCACGGACATGGTTCTTCAGGAGATCAGATTTACACCCGGGAGGACTTGCGAAAAAACTGGCTCCCGAGATTTCTGGAAGTTGGCTACAGCCTCTGCTGTCCCAACCTTCGGGGCAACGCCTGGATGTCCCCGGCGGCGGTGGCTGATCTTAAATCCCTGCTTGATTACCTCCGCTCAGAGTTTAAGGCCCGGAGGTTCTTCTTTTATAGCGGGTCAATGGGCGGGTCAGGAAATTTGATCTATGCTGTGGTGCATCCAGAAGATGTCAGCGCGCTGGTAGCTCTTTGTCCGGCGACTGACCTGGAGAGTTACTACCGCTGGTGCCGTCAGCAAAAGAATCCACCGGTGCTGGAAGAAATTGCCACGGCGATTGAAGTTAGTTACGGTGGTCCGCCGGAAACTAACAGAGAGGTTTACCGGCAGCATTCCGTCTGGAGAAACGCCAATCGGTTGACCATGCCAGTATTCCTCGTGCATGGGAACGCAGACGCCATTATTCCAGTGGCCCAATCGCGACTTCTCGCCGAAAAATTAAAAGGGAAACCTGACTTTTTTTATCTGGAAATACCTAACGGACACCATGATTCGCCTCTGGAACTTCAAGAACCTTTGTTCTGGCTTGAGGAAAAAAGAAGATGGCTAACCGGAGATTAATTGCTCTTGACCTGGATGGCACCTTGCTGGATGACCAGGGAAGGTTACCGAAAGAGAACAAGAGGATTCTTCAGCAATTCAGTCAGGAAGGCGCTATCATTGCTCTGGCTTCTGGTCGGATGACTGACTGCATTGTTCCTTTTGCCCAAAAATTAGGGATTGATTGTGCTATCATTGCTTACAATGGAGCGATGGTAAAGACGCGGGAAAAAGAGGGCAGGGCGCTCATCCTCCATGAGCCGCTGCCGGCTACCTATGGCGACCTTTTAATTGACTACTGCCGGCAACATTGCTTTCACCTCAACTATTATCTGAATGATGTTCTTTACGCCAGAGGCGTTCAACAGTTAAAAAAGTACGCCCGGATATATTCCCGCCAAACAGGCGCGGTGGTTCATTTTGTCCCTGATTTGAAAGTTTTTCGCGGAAAGAGTCCAACCAAACTAATTTTGATTACCGATGTAGTCAACGAAAAGGAACCTTTTCGCACCCGGGATAGCCAGTATGAATTTTTCCAGAAGAAGCTGGGCGGTCAAGTTAACCTTTTCCGGACCAACCCTGAATATCTGGAATTTCTGAAAAAAGGAGTAGGTAAAGCCGCGGGGCTGGTTAAGTTGGCGGAATTTTACAGGATAAATAAAGCCGATACCATTGCTTTCGGCGATGGAGAAAACGATGCAGAAATGCTGGCCGTGGCAGGAATTGGAGTGGCTATGGCTAATGCCGCAGCCAAGACAAAAGAATGTGCGAAGGTCATTCTCCCCTGGAGTAATAGCCAAGCTGGAGTAGCCAAGTTTCTGGAAAATCTTGCCAGAGAATCTGTTTGAGGTTGACCAAAAGCCTGCCCTGAAAGGGACCAGACAAGCAAAACCGATTATCTTACTGGCGCCAGCATTTCCCGGGGGAAGATGTTATCCAGCCCAAGAAGACAAGGCGGGTCAATCATCTTTTTAATAGCAGCCATCTCCTGGATGCCTTTTTCCCCGAACATCAATCTTAGCCAGCGATGTTTGATCTTCCCGATGCCATGTTCGGCGGCAATGGTTCCGCCGAAGTTAATTGCTCTTTTGGCGCAGGCTTCGTAAAGATGGTAAGCCCTTGCCTTTTCTTCTTCTGTCCTCGGGAAAAAATTGAAGTGAAGGTGATTCTCGCCGATGTGGCCAAAAAGAATGGTCTCCATTCTTTCCTGTTGCATAATCTCCCGGTAAAACTGATACTGGCCAGGGAAAGCTTCTTCTGGCACCGCAATATCCGCGGCTACTTTGACAATCCCTAATTTCCGGAAATAGCTATTTACGTTTTCCGGAAGACGATGGCGAAAGTCAATCAATCTTTGATAGCTTTTCTCATCAGCGCCGATGATGGTGCTGACAGCCCCGAACTCCTCGGTGATTTCTATCCACCTTTCTATCTGGCTTTCTTCTGCTTGGGCTTCCACATAGAGGGCAAAAGTGTTCTCTGGTATTTCCGGAAAGTCCGCCTGGAGGAATTTCAGCGCCCCTGGGCAAAAAAATTCCAGGCTATACAGAGAGAGTTCCTTTGACTCCTTCAGTTTTTTAGTCAGTTCTATCACTCGGCGGTCATCTGGCAGGAAGATGACCAGAATAAATCTTTCGGGTAACCTGTTGATTAAGGAAACAGTCACCTCAGTAATGATTCCCAGGGTGCCTTCCGAGCCGATAATCAAATCAATTGAGTCCATCCCTGGCCAGGAATAATAGCCAGCGGTACATTTAATCTGCGGGGTGCGGTAAGAAGGTAGCGGTATTCTT
>JAMWDF010000151.1 GCA_023818865.1 Candidatus Omnitrophota bacterium | reverse complement strand
TTTGATGAGTCATGATTAATTCTTCCTGGAGAACCAAAAGCACTTGTCTTGGTACCATTTCTTCTCTGATGATTTAGCATTTTAGTCTTCTCTCCATAGGTCAACCCATCTTTTAAATGAGTTGAACTCTGTTTTTATATTATTCCAGTTTATTACAATACCCTTGCTTTCTTTATCTTCCACTAAACTTGTGAGTGCCTCTTGGGTAATTTCAACGCCTCTCGGTTTCGTTCCTGCTTTTGGGAGTTTAATGTAATTCTCCCCGCCTATTTCATCAAAAAGCCGCTTTTGAACTGCTAATGGGATATAATAAAATCCTCCGGTACTGTTCCAGTTAATTTGAACAAGCAGAATATCACAATGAGGACAAAAGTTTTTGCGAAATTCTTCTGCTTTTTGAGCGTCTACTGTCCATATAAGTTTAACTCCGCTAAAACTTTTACCAGTGATCGTTTTTATAGATACTGGTTCTTCAAACAGTTTTGCATCTACTTCCGGCTCTGTGATGGGAATCTCGGTTTCTACATTTGCTTCACCAAATTTATAGATCAGTAAAGCAACTATTATTCTTTCGCAAACTGAACCAACTTCCATTTCTATTTTGCTTGCTCTTGAACTTTCCAATTCTGCAAGTCGGAATAAATAGGGCAAACGTCTTTACACTTTTTCTATAAGTTTCTTATCCTCAAATATTTCTATCAAACGACCTTGCATTCTTTAATTCCTTTCCTTTTAAGTAAATTATATCTAAATTCGCCTGCACTTGTTAACTACTTCTTAAGTGGAGTGGATGGTATTGACTGGCTCCGGCGGTAGGACTCGAACCTACAACCTTGCGGTTAACAGCCGCTTGCTCCACCATTGAGCTACGCCGGAATTTTCAAGGTCTGTACTATAAAGCAAAGGTTAGCACAAAAGCAGTGAATATTCAAGTGCGCTGACCGAATTTTTCCTGGGAGACTATTTCTGTTAGATCTTTCCGGTAGCCTGGTTGGCAAAAAGCCTGCTGGTGGGCCGGATAACCTAAGGGGACGACCATCACTACTTCAAAATTTTCCGGCACTTCCAACAGTTTTCTTATCGGCTCAGCCTGGAAGGCGCCTATCCAGCAGCTACCCACACCCTCGTTTCTCGCCGCCAGAATCAGATGGTCAAGGGCGATGGTAACGTCTATCAGATAACTGCGGTCAGCATAAGGTTGGTACTGATTGGGATATTTCTGACCGCAAGCCACAATCACTACTGGCGCCTGGCTGATGAACTTCTGCTGGTAACAAGATTGGGCAATCTTTTCTTTTTTCTCTTGGTCTTTCACGAGGATAAAGTGCCAGGGTTGCCAATTATTGCCAGAGGGAGCAATTCTGGCGGTTTCCAAGATTCGTTTGAGAATCTCCTCCGGGATGTCTTTATCTTGATAACTTCTGATACTTCGCCTGGTCTTTATCACTTCCTGGAATTCCATAATTTTTCCGTCCGGTTCATTTCTTACAGGTAGAATCAACATTTTGGGAGCAACTGGCACAGGCTGACTTATCTGCTCCGTTACCTCCGGCGCTAACGGCGGCCTGACTTTTTTCTTCCTTTTCTTTCTTCTTATACTCTTGGCTCCGGTACTCAGTGGTGTAGAACCCCGGGCCTTTATAGATGACCCCGCCTCCCAGACCGATGAGCCTTTTCACCTCTCCATCGCAACTGATACATTTTTCTAAGGGCGCGTCGGTCATCTTTTGAAAGATTTCAAAGATTTTTCCGCACTTCTGACATTCGTATTCATAAGTAGGCATCTAATACCTCCCTGTTGTTAAGAAGGTTGCCAGTGATTTACTTTCGGCAGGTGGAGCAAGTCCGCGTTGTACAGCCACTGCAGGCGGAACTTGAAGTTGAAGCTGAATTGCTGCCACCTGAACCTTTGAAAATGAAACCGCCGCCAGGGCCAATAAGTCGCCGCAGTTCACCGTGACATTTCTCGCATTCCTTTAGGTGCGGGGCGGTCATTTGCTGAAAGATTTCAAAAGTCCGCCCACATTTCAAACATTCGTAAGTGTAAGTCGGCATTTATCCTGCCTTTTTCCCTTTAGATGCCGAGTTTAAACTACAGGTTACATAGACTGTATTGTTGGCCATTACTGCATACTTAACGGAAAATTTTACCACAAATCGGGGAGGAGAAGGCAAATGGTCAGTTACCAGAGGTTTTCCACTTCCTTTAGGACCTGTTCCACAGTAATCTTTCTCAGGCATTCCTGAAAACAGGTTGGTCGAGTTAAACCAGGAAGGCAGGGCTGGCAAGATATCTTGGAGGAAAGAAGGCGCACCCATCGTCCGCGGGGACCCCAGATAGTGGGGTCTGTGGGGCCAAAGATAGCCAGGGTTTTTACTCCAAGCGCCGCTGCCAGGTGAGTAACTCCAGAATCGTTGCCAATAAAGAGACGGGCCGATTGAAAAACCTTCAGGAGTTGTCCAGGGTCATCAGAAAGGATTATCTCTGGCCTGGGAAGAAAATTTTTCCAGAAACTTTCTGCCTGCTTTTCCGCAGGACCAAGAAGTATTCGGATAGGTCTAACCTTTTTCAGATTCTCCACCAGGTGGGAAAAGTTTTCCGCTGGCCAGTTTTTGCTTCGGCTACCGCTTCCTGGATGAATGACAAGATAGTAGGGATGGCTTGAGGGCAGGGAAAGTTTTGGCAAAGTCTCTATAAGGTCAAACCGCTTTTTTAGTGGCTCTAAGAGATAGTCAATCAGGTGACTTCGCAGGGAAGTGGTTGGCACTGGATGGAAGAGTGGTGGGACGACCGCTAACTGGGTCAGTCGCTGGGAAAAGGGTTCATCTGGGTGGGTGAAGGAAAGGATTAATTGAAAAGGCGAAAGTTTTTCCTTTAGTTCAGGCGCCTGCGGAAAACCTTCCTGGTAACAAGGCAGGAAAAACTGGCTATCCAGGGGCAGCAGATTTGAACCGCAGCCCAGAGAAACTAACAATTTCCCCCAGACTTCTCTAACGGCTAATGTCACCTGGAAACCATTGCGGGTCAGAGTCTGGATTACCGGGCAAGTGAGGATTACATCGCCTAGACTGCCATGACGGATTACCAGAGCCTGAGACGTTTTCATCCTACCAGCAACAGAGAATCTTTTCCGCCAGCACCCTGACTAACTGGTCTATTGCTTCTTCCTTGGGGAAATTAGTGTAGACACCATCAGAGAGAAGAAAGAAATTTTTCCAGTCAGGTCTGGCGGTGAATAAGGAATATAGGTCAACAAAAGGGATGTTTCTTTTCTCCGCCAGACGGCTGAGTTCTTCAGCGTATCCCCTGAAATTCTCCGGGTCTGGAACTGAGGGGAATGGAGAACATAGGATGATTAAAGAGCTTCTGAGGCGGAGAAAGGAGACTATAGCGTCTATGACAATTGACCACCAACTTAACGGCAATTTTCTCAAGAGGGATTCAAGATCAGGGAAGATGATGATAAGGTCAGCAGAGAAGTTCTCTCTGGTCAGGAGGGAAAACAGAGAAAGCAGATAGTATGATTTTTTCTTCGGGGACGGGTAAGCCACCAGTTTGGTTTTAAGTCCCTTCTGCTGGAGATAAGAGGAAAGAGTCTGGGGTAGTCCACCAGGCACCTCACCGAGAAAAGCCAGAGTCATTTCTTTGTCTAAAGGTAAACCGCCAGGCGGATAGCTTTTTTCTGGAACGACGACCAGGACATCCTTTTTTTCTGGTGAAAAAAGAAAAGGACCCTCAGCCGTGAGATTTTGACACTCAGCCAGGGGAAGGAAGACAAGTTGCTTTTCGTCCAGATTAAGGTCAGCCAAGTTCACCTGAAAAGAAAAGGGATGTTTCTGGTCAGGAGAAGTAAACTGATGATGAAAAATCTGGGTGTTCTCCGGTCTAGGGAGAAGAATAATTTCTTCTTTTTTACCTCCAACAGATATGCTCAGGGGAAGAGGTAAGGCGGTCAGGCTGGAAAGACGATGAGAAATAAGCACCGGTTGGCCAGGATAGACGAATGTGGGATGGAGAATGGTTTCCAGTTCCAGTTTAATTTCTTCAGGTTTTCCTTCGGGAAGGGATAATTCTCGGACATATTCTAGTCCCTGGCCCAGCTCCTCGGTAACCTTTAGGCTAATTACCACATTTTTCCCTGGAGTTAGCCTGAGAGTGAGTTCTGACCCACTATACTGTTTTCCCTCAATAGTCCAAAGGCAGTTTTGAATGTGGTTCAGAGACCTCAGATGGATAATGGCGAAAGAATCTTCGCCAAATTTGAAAGGTCCAGAGGTTTCAGCGAGAAAATAGGGAGACATTGCCTGGCCCAGTTCTTCCCAAGAGGTTATCTGGGCGGGTACAGGAATTTCGTTAATAGCCGTTAAATCCCAGACAACATTTCCCCGGGCATGGTAAAAAGTGAGGCCAGTGATTTCTTTGAGACCAGAAATTTCACTCAGAGGAAGGACGAGTTTCTGCCAGGAGCCAGCTTGGGGCAGTTCCCCTATTTTTTTGGGGTTTAAACCGCGCCATTCCAGGTGCTGCTCGCCCCAGTAAAAGAAAAACCGGTTTCGGCCAGACCAGACTTCCAGCATCAGTTGCCGGGTTGGGTTCTTTTCGTCCACCAGGACATACTGGATGAGGGTATCAGAAGGAGATACAGCAATGGCGGGAATAATAGCAGCTCCATGGAAGGACTGGGTATTTTCTATTTCCGTATGGGCCAATCTGCCGTAAAGACGAGGCTGGCTAACCCAGGACCAAGAGCCAGTAGTTCTTGCTTCTGGATGAAGATAATCATTCACTAACACCCGGCCTGCCTTAAAAGAAAAAGTTTCTGCAGGTTTCTGGGCGTCAGGATTACCGTAGTAAATGGTGAATTCATAACCGTTTTCTCCCAGAAAGGTGACTACAGCTTCCGTCTGATTTTTTTCTAATTGAACCTGGCAGGGTAAAAGTTTATTTTCACTATCAACCACCCGGACATCTGAGCCATCACGTTTGATACTTCCCTTTATCGGAAAACTTACCTGGATGATTTTCTGACAACCCAAGTAGGTTCTTTCCTGGATTACCGCTTTCAATCTGTAATGCCAGTTAGTATTCCACCAATCGGCCTGGGGATACACGGCTGAACACCAGACAAGGCAAAGAGAAACAAACCGGATTTTCATGGTGCCTCTGTTTTCACTTTGATCGCCAGGTCTCGTTTGAAGAAAGGGAGAGTGACCAGAAATGAGCCACTTTGATGACTGATTCTCATTGAATCTATAACTTTCCCTTCATAGGTATCCCAGAACTCCACCCGATAATTACCAGGGAGTAAATAGTTAATTCTTACTTTGGCTTTAGGGGCATTTTCTACCTTCTCTTTAGGACTGCCAGTATTGAAGTATTTGGTATCGTAGACCCAGAGATAGGCTAATTCCCGGTTCTGAATGCCAGTAACTTCTAAGGAGGAAGTGCCTTGGTCTGGTTGGACTTCCACCGTAGCAGTGCTCAGTTGTAAATTTTTCCCCCGTTGGTCTTCTCCCTGAAGGAAATTTGCCAAAGCCCGGTAATGGAAATAGAGATTAAAGTGGTCAATGAAGGGCCACCACCAGAAAAGAGCTGGGCCAAACATCGGGGAGAGGGCGGAAGCCCAGATACCGGCATGGAGATTATACTCCAGGGCCAGCCGGTTGCGTCCTACTCCATATTCGTTAACCATCATCGGTTTCCCATAAGGCTTTCTGGTGAGAAA
>JAMWDF010000150.1:2338-5805 GCA_023818865.1 Candidatus Omnitrophota bacterium | reverse complement strand
GAGAATTTGTAGTTATCTTGAATAAGCACAAAGAAGCAATAGGACTTGGAAGAATGGTATCCGAAATTACAGGCAAAAACGTGGTAGTGCAAAGATTGTATGATATTGGCGATTTGTTGAGAAGGGGAAGGAAAAGCCTTGGGGTAATCTTGAGCTACCTTTTTTAAGTGTCACCTATGATGTAAGGATTTACGGAAAAGTAAAAAACAAGGCTAACCAGGAGTTTACCGGATTGACTGAAAGCGAAACTCTTAAGACTGACGACGGTAATTTATATTCTGACGAGCCGGAGAAGGAGGCAGCAGTAATACCTGCCACTTATTTTGATGTTTCAGGGCCCGTTACGCCTACAAGAAATAACAGGCTCTCTTTCACTTATCTTACTTCAACCGGCGAGAAAAAAATAGAGATTTCTCTGAACCCGGACTATGTCAATAAGGACAAAACCTGCTGCCTTGGGTTTTTTAACGTTGGACCGAGGTATTCCTGGTGGATAGCCCAGGGCGTCTATATCATTCAGGCAGCCAAGGGAAGGGGGATTGTCATTGGCCGCATCTCTGACTCTCGGGATGAGGAGAAAATTTCTCTTATCCCCGGTAGCCTTAAGATTATCACCGGTAAACCTTTTACTGGGGGAAAAACAGACAAACTGATCTGGCCAGGACATATTTACAATACCGCCACGGACTTTGATGCCTACGAAATCAGCCGGCTGGGCAATCTAGTGCCTTTATTCATCGCCGACTTTGAGTGGCTCCCAGTTTCTTTGTGGGAGAAATACCCAGCAGTTACTAAGAGGATGAGAAGTCAAGCAGCTTTGGCCCAGCAGGGGATCGACAATTTTCACAAGTATGGAGTCAAAGTTATTCTGGCGATTCCCCCGGAAAGGTGTCTTTTACCTTGGGAGGTGATGGAGAAAGAATTTCCTCAATTTCTACCAGAAAAGCTAACCAAAGAAGGCAAATTTGTCCGAGCCAGGTTTAATGGAACCGTAGACAGGGCCAACGAAGAAGCGATTAAATTTCTCGAAAAAGAATTCCCTCCAGTGCTAAGAAAACTGTTTAGGGATGTTGATTACGCTGACTGCCAGGGTGAAGAAAGACTTTTTCAGCCGTACAACTATCTTGAATACCCTTTTTACAGTCAGGCGGCTCTAGAAAACTACCGGAAATATGTTAACAATCCGGCAGCCAAGTTCCCAACTGCTTCCACAGTTCCTGAGACTGAGCGAACCTTCAACCGTCCCAGACCGGATGATTGGAAAAGTTTTTTTGCCTGGAGAACAAAGGTGCATACTGATTTTTTTATAACCTGGGCAAAATGTGAATGGCTGGCTTTTGGAGATAATCCAAGATACCAGGGCGCTGAAGTGGAAGACGGAGTGTTAGTAGTGGAAAAGGAAGTTCCTCATGGCGTAGACTTTGAAAGGCTGTGTGCCTGTCCGTATATTTCCCTATATGTTGCTGAGTATCCCAAGAGCGCTGCCGACCCTCATTTTATTGAATGGAATAGACTAGTCCGGAAGTACAAGAAAAAAATGTTTAACCTTTTTGATGACATCCAGTTATTCCCAGAAATCTATCAAAAGTACCGGGGAACATCAGAATACACCAGACATATCCGGGAGAATATGGTCCGGATCAAAAAAACCCTGATTACCTACTTTTTTTCAGCCGGGTTTAATATTGATAGTGATGGGTATGCTTGCTGTAGTCTTTCGGCTTTCAACCTTTTAACTTATCCCTCTTACGCCCATAAATACGGTGGACCTATTGAGAACGAAATCTGGCCTCTCTGGCAGGCCTTAATCAGAAAATACTATGGTTACGGACATATGAGTTTAGAAGAAGCTGAGAGAAGACTGAAAGAGGCTCAAAAAGAGAATACTGCTCCATCTGTAGCAAAAGAAAACTCAATAGGGCTGGTCATTCCTTATCGCCGAGACATAAAAATTGACGGAAAAGGCAGCGAGTGGTCTTTCCCTCCAGCCCAAATGATCGGTAAGGCAGAGCAATCATTTTTAAATCCCCAAAGATGGAATGGACCAGAGGACTTAACCTGTCTCTTTGCTTTGGGCTATGACCAGAAGAATCTCTATTTTTCCGCCAGGGTAAAGGATGACTGTTATTTTCCGGAGGGAGAACTAACCCTGGGGCAGTATGGAGATGAGGTCAATCTCTATTTCAGTTTCGCCGACTTAGAAGGAGGAGAAATACTTTTGCTGGGTTTAAACTGCTGGCAACTGAGATTCTGTCCTGGGAAAGAAAAAGCATTGATCAAGAACGCAATAATCAAAGGGAGTAATGTCACCACTGAGATTTTATCAGACGGCTATTTTATTGAAGGCAGTCTCCCCTTTTCTTTTTTCCGATTCCAACCAGAAAAAGCAAAGAAGGTTCTGGTGGATGTTTCTGTTATTGATGCTGATTCAGAAGAGGGGGCTAAGTCAAACCTCGTCTGGCACTCACGGTGTAAACCCTGGGCTCATCCTTACTCCTGGGCAATAGCCATGTTTGAATAGAAGCAGAAAAGTATACTCTTGAGTGGCATTATCCGATAAGCTAGTTTATTTCCATTCTAAGTCTCCCTGAGAAAAACCAGGCGGAAGTTATAGATGGAAATTACCAGGGTCAGGCAACTGAGAGTTCGGTCATTTTGGAGACTCGGCCAATTCACCTACTTGCCTCTTGGCAAATTTAGGAGAGGATGTATCTGGACACTGCCTATATCCATTTTCTCCTAAAGATGCTGGTAGAACCCTGGCCATTTTCTATTCTCCTTGATCAAAAATGTCCCTGGAATCCAGCCGCCTACCTTTTAAGCCAGAGAAGTTGACAGAGAAAAATTTGCCCAATAAAATTTTTTTAAAAAGATAAGACGCGAGGGAGGAAGATGTCCTTCAAGAGAAATTTGTTGATTGCCTGCTTACTTCTTAGCTCACTCCTTTATGCAGAACCAATGCTTTCAGCCGGAGGATGGGACAAAGGAAATAACAATAACAATCAAGGGTTTTCAGTTGCTTTATCAGAGGATGGCTATGTTTATGCTTGGGGGAATAATGATTTTGGACAACTGGGGAATGGAACAAATATAAGCAGTAATGTACCTGTTAAGGTGAAAGGAGTAGGCGGGATTGGATTTTTAAGTAAAGTAAAATCTATTTCTGCTGGTGGAGATTTTGTTGTTGCACTTGATGAAGATGGCTATGTTTATACCTGGGGACATAATAATTTAGGGCAACTTGGAGATGGGACCTTTAATGATAGTAATGTGCCTGTAAGAGTAAAAGGTCCTGGTGGTAATGGTTATCTTTCAGGTATAAAACAAATTTCTGCCGGTTATACTCACATGCTTGCTTTAAAAGAGGATGGAACAGTTTATACATGGGGAACTTTACAGTTGTATGACCAGGGTAACACTTTTGGACTTCTCGGTGCTCTTCCTGAAGGGTCACCTTTAGTCTCATA
>JAMWDF010000150.1:0-2328 GCA_023818865.1 Candidatus Omnitrophota bacterium | reverse complement strand
CCACTTGCGTCTATTGGAGAAAGTTGTTACCCAGCTCAGGTTATGTTTGAAATGTGTCATTTTGATCCTGAAGCAGGCCCTTGGTATGAATATGTTCCCCTTAGTAATGTGAAAATGGTCTCTGCTGGATATTGGCATTCAGTCGCTTTATTAGAAGACGGAAGTTGTTGGACTTGGGGAGAAGATATTTGGGACCAATGTGGAATGGGTCCAACTGCTGCCCTGGGGTACGTATTTCCTGTTGGCCCTGTTCGAACATATGTTTATAATCCCTACACACAAAGAAATGAACCTTTGACAGATGTTAAATATATAAGGGCTGGTGGATATTTTACAATAGCAATAAGAGAAGACGATTCTGTCTGGGCATGGGGAGATAGCTATACCGGTGGTCTAGGACACCCATTTGGAGATGGTTATGCCCATCCAAGTGAATTTGATAATCCTTTAATGGTAGACACAGCAATTGGTTATGCGATTGGGGTGAAAAAAGATGGAACTTTATGGTTCTGGGGAAATAACAATTATCAGGTCGGAATCCCATTTTTTGGTTCTTTGCCTGTACAAATTCCGAATCTATCTGGAATTATCAATGCCTCTGCGGCAAATAGTGGCGATTGGGCTGATGGGGGACTGGGGCATGTTGT
Organism: Candidatus Omnitrophota bacterium; assembly: GCA_023818865.1. Taxonomy (GTDB): domain Bacteria; phylum Ratteibacteria; class UBA8468; order B48-G9; family DSTR01; genus JAMWDF01. Next base: position 1,681 of record JAMWDF010000150.1, on the reverse strand, counting down.
TTGTTTGAAATCAGATGGGACTGTCTGGGCTTTTGGAATGAACTGGTATGGACAACTTGGTATCGGGAGAAATACTGACTGGTATGAAACTACACCTCAGCAAGTAGTAGGAGAAAATGGGGTCGGTTTTTTAAATCTTTTCTGTTTAACTGTGTATCCAAATCCTTTTGAATTTCCAGTAACTCAAACAGGAAAGAGAAGTTTTATGATATTTAAAGTTAAAAATCTTACAGCAAGACCGATAACTCTTGGGAAAATATACCTACAAGGTGAAAATAAAAGCGAATTCTGTATTATCAATGATTATGCTTCCCTTAAAGAGATGAAGCCTGGTGAGTTAAGAACCTTTCAAATTATTTTTATACCAGGGAGAACTGGAAAGAAGAATATAAAAGTCATTGTTCCATTTGAAAATAAAAAAAGAGAGGTATATATAAGCGGTGAATGTGGAGCAGTTGAAAATAAGGTAATCATAAAAGGGAAAGTCTATGACAAGAATACTGGAACACCAATTGAAAACGCAAATGTTCTTATTGGGAATTATGGGACAGCCTCAGACCCAAATGGATATTACATAATTGATTGGGCTTCACCAGGAGTATACAGCTATGTAATCAGCAAAGACGGATATGTGAGCTTACGCGGAACTATTGAATTAACTCCAAATACTATCATTGAGAAGGATTTTTGTTTATCCCCATCTGAAAGTGGTGACGAAATCAGCATTGTTGAGGTGAATGCAAAATATAATCCCCCATGGTGTTTTCTTGGTAACATACATTTCCTGGTTGAGTTTTCAGTTGTGGTTGATTGGAAAAGTTATACCCCATATAAGGCAATATTTACGACAACAAAATCAAAAAAAGAGTATATATGGGAGAGTAGTTCTTTTGATGATTATTTACCTAAAATCGCATTAGATGTTGGAGAACTTGAACCAGGCGATACACTGAGAGTAAAAGCAATCTCCGGAGAAGGAAAAGAATCAAGTCCTGGTGAATTCAGGTTTATAATAATGAAATCAATTCCTGGTAGCTTTAATGTCGTTGATACCGGAAGCGGATTTTATTATCAGAGCCTTTCGGTAGGAAATTTCTCCTTTATTAGTGAAGGGGTACCTTCTAACCTAATTCCCGCAGAAATACCATTTTTTGGAGGAAGTAGCTTCAACTTATTATTTGTTCCGGATTTAAAAGCAGAAGTTAAAAATAATACCGCTGAATATTCTCTACTGTTTGGGGATTTAATAAACGGAGGGAACATTGGACCTGTTCAAATAAATTTTTCTCCTTATTTGGGATTATCAGGAACATATTCTTCGTATTTAATGAACTGGAAATGGAGTGGATTTATAGGTCTTAAAACAGACATAAAAGTAGAAACCCCGCCGTTTTATTTACCCATACCTATACCTATTCCTGTTTATGCTAAAGGTGCGTTCCTGTTATCACTTAACACAAGGCTGGACATAAAGGAAATCCAGCCGATTAAATTGAATGGAACATTTGTAATTGAGCCTGCGGTAAGAGGAATTTTAGGGGTTGGCGTTTCTGATGTTCTTGCTGTTGAAGGATGGGTCCAGGGAGGTTCTGAAATAACCGTGCAGTATCCAGAGACGCCGAATTTGAAAAATGTGGTTATTGTAGTGAAGGCAGGTTATACAATCTACTTTCTTGTCGGA
>JAMWDF010000149.1 GCA_023818865.1 Candidatus Omnitrophota bacterium | reverse complement strand
TGACCGTAAATTCTTGGTGGGACCATCTGGTAAAAACTGTGAGTGAACGGTTCCCACCCCCAGAAACGACCATGTCTTTTCTCCAAACCGGCGAAACAGCCGTTAAGGCGGTTCCGGCTGGACCAGTCGCCATCTTCTCCAGGAACTTTCCAGAGAGCGTCTCGGTAGGCGAAAGAAGCAGTATAGTGAAAATTTTCGGGAATGGGTACGGTCTCGCGCCTGGGGTAGAAACTCACTTGGGGATGGAACCAGCGGCATCCCAGAAATTCCAGCCAGGTATAAATGGCCTCCAACAAGCCGCGTTCCCCTTCACCCCGAAAGATAAAATTGTGTTGGTTGAGCCTGGAAATCTCCACGGTGTTTCCGGGAAGTTTGGAGAGCCGAAAACCTGACTGCTGGGCCGCTCTCCCTCCAAAGTACAACCCTATTCGGTCACCGAGGTGAGAGTGTTTAGCCCCTAACACTGGGACCTGCTTCCGGGACATCTGAAAAAGGGCGTTGCGTAATTCTAAGGCTGCCTGCTTTTCCACTTCCCCAGGATTCTCTGGCAGGACAAGAACCAGAACTCCCACCGGAAAGTTCTGGCAGGATTTCATTAGTTTACTTGAGAATCTCGCTGTTTGCTTCACCTTTATATTTCTGAATTTTTTCCCGGTACATTTCTCTGTCGGCCTGAGAAAGAAGTTGGTCAATAGTGACATCCTTCTTCCCATCATAACGGACTACTCCCAGGCTGACTGAAATTTGATACTCTTTGCCTTTTTCCAGGTTAAACTTTTGGATTCTTTCTCGGAGTCGCCGGATTAGTATTTTCCCCTGTCTTCTTCCCTTGACTTCTGGAGCCAGAACCACAAATTCATCTCCACCAATTCTAGCCAGAATATCTGATTTTCTAAAGGTCCCTTTTAAAATCTCCGCTAAATTCTTTAAAGCCTCATCACCGGTTGAATGGCCTTTGGTGTCATTAATGCTTTTTAACCTGTCCAGATCAATAAAAAGAAGCTGAAAAGGATTTTTTCGCCGCTGGGTCCTTTTCATTTCCTGTTCTGCCAGAGTGAAGAAGCCTCGTCGGTTGTACACACCAGTCAAATCATCTCTTAACGAAGTTTCCGCCAGCGTTTTTTCCAGTCTTTTCAATTCTGAAATATCTATCATGGCAGTTCTCATGCCAATAATGTCACCTTTCTGATTTCTTTCCGGAACATCATGGATGGAAACGAAGATAGGCGTCCCATCCTTTTTTAGATAAACCCGGTCATAATAACTCTCTACTTTCTTTCCCCTCAGTTTTTCCTTGAACCTCTCTCGGGCCTGTTTTCTCTGCTCCGGGCTGACGAAGTTGAAGATAGACTTACCTATCATCTCCTTCTTCCTGTAGCCAAGCAATTTAGTTTCGGTTCGATTGACATCTTTTATTATTCCTCTTCGGTCCACGATATGATAAGCCACTGGAGCATCGTCCCAGAGCTGCCGGTATCTCTTTTCACTCCGGCGCAAAGACTCTTCAATTAGCTTTTTATCCGTGACGTCAATGGCTAATTCAAACCGAACTTCTCTTCCGTCAATCCAGGTTAGCCGGCGGTCAATGCACCGGTACCAGCGTTTGTTTACTTTGTTCTGAAATTCCCAGATGTACACCGGTTTGCCTCTCGGACCAAAGATATACTTGTTAGTACAGAAAGGACACGGTTTATCTAGCCTCTGAAATACCTGGTAACATTTCTGGCCGACGACCTCTCCAAAACTCTTTTTCAGGGCTGGGTTCACATAAAGAATCTCATAGGACTTAGGGTCAACCACATAGATTAGTTCATCAAGGCAATTGAAAATAGAGATGAGTTCCTGATACTCTTTGGGCCAGCCAGCTGATTTCTGGTTCATAAGGAGTGGAGAAACCACTTTCCTGTGTTCCCCAAGATAATAATAACTGGGTTCTTCCCGATTGGCAAGTTTGGCTTGACTGACGGATTTAGCGGTAAAATCAAAGTGTCAATGAAAGAAAGGAAAACTACCTCTTGCCTGCGGCTGGGCATCAGCGCCTGTTTGTTAGGAGAAAAAGTAAGGTATGATGGCCGCCACCGACTGATCCAGACTTTCAAGGAAATCTGGAGTCGGTTTGTCACCTGGGTTCCTGTTTGCCCAGAAGCTGAATCCGGACTTGGTGTTCCCCGGCCTAAGATAGGGCTTTTTTCTCAGGGTGGCTGGGTAAGGTTGAAGGTTCTGGAAACTGGCGAGGACGTGACTGAGCGAATGGTGGCCTGGATAGAAAAAAAACTGGCCCTTTTTACCAGCCAGGAACTTTCCGGTTTCATTTTGAAGTCTGGTTCACCCAGTTGCGGCCTGTTAACTGCCCTTAACTATTCTGGCGGCGAAAAAACCAGTGGTCTTTTCGCCGCCGCCTTAAGAAAAAGGTTTCCTCTCCTGCCAATGATTGAAGAAGAAACTCTCGGTTCTGCTGTCGCCAGGGATAACTTTGTTGACCAAATTGTTGTTTATCACTCCTGGCAGGAGTATCTTCGGCAGGATAGAAGCCTTCAAGGCCTAATCAATTTTCACACCAGCCACAAATTGAGACTGATGGCTAACAGTGTGAGACTTCTTTCCTACTTGGGACAACTCCTCGCCACTCATAAAGGCAAGGAAAAAACCGCTCTCCTATCCGAGTATGAAAAAAAGATGATAGAGGCGCTGGCTAAGATAGCCACTATTTCCACCCATACCAATGTCCTTCAGCATATCGCCGGGTATTTTAAGAAGTATCTTTGTCCAGAGGAAAAACAGCGCCTGGCTGAAAAGATCCAGGCTTATCATCAGGGAAAGTTATCTCGAGAAAAAGTCCTTACCTACCTGCGCCGTCTTGCTCAGAAGTACCACCAGCCATATCTTCTAAGACAATCTTATTTGTTTCCCAAACCAGGGGAAACCGAACTAAAACGAAGACCGATTAACTAGAAAGGCTAAAGGTTCCTCCTATCTATCTTTCACTTTAGGCGGTTTACCATTTGCCCTGCAAGCCTTTTTCCTTTTGCCAGTGGCTTTTCCCGAATTCTTCTGATAGTCAATCCTGGCAATGTCAATCGTGCCCTGCCTGACCCGGAGAAATGGCCGACCGTTTTTCACTCCGACCGTTCCATAACCACTTGCCGTGGATAGAAAAGAGCGGAAGTCCCTAGAAATTCTTGGCCGGATGTAAAGTGTTTTCTCCACCGCATCGTAACGTACCCCGGTCAGGGCGAAAAACAATCCGTAAGAAGAGAGAGCCCGACCATACCAGTGCCCACATTCATACTCATCAAACGGATTTCTCACTCGGCCATCATACCGGTCCCGGGCTGCCCGAACAATAGTTAAGCCTTCTTCCACCATCCCTTCCCAAATGAGATGGCTAGCCACCTGGTACTCACACCCGGTCCAGACTTCGTGGGCATAGGGGAAAGGCAGAGTGAGCGCCTTCCCTTTCGGCCAGGTACAGAGAACCAACCCGGCTTCCTTACCCAGAGCAAAACCTGGCCTTTCTGGATTAGCGTGGGTAGAGAGGTCCTTCCGGAAGTTGTACCTAAAGACCGAGCGTAAATGCTGCCGGATCTTTCTCCGGTCAAGAATATCATCCAACCCACTCATTGCCGCCAGCCACACTCCTAAGATTCCATCAGCCAAACACCCTGTCCCGTACTGATATTTTGGCCCTTCCTTCTCGATCAATTCCCGGTTTTCTATAGGGAGCTGACTGGCTTGGGCCAGAGGGTCACCAGCCCGAAGTCCTTGCCAGCGTATTTCCTGGCAAAAGTATTCGCCATTGAAGAGTTTCTCTTCCAGGTAAGTCCGGCCTTTCTGGTACAGGGCCTGATATAGAGGAATAGTTTCTCCTATCGCCTGTGCCATCTCCAGGGCAGCCTTGAGCGCTGCCAGATAAAATGTTCCGCACATCCCGTCTGGCCCCCAGAATTCAATATCATAGGTATTATGGTGCGGTTCCTTAAGGATCCCTTCCTGATCAGGGTCAAAGGTGGAAATACAGTAGTTAAGGCTGGCTTTCACCTTAGGCCACATTTTTTTCAGCCGTCCAGTATCTCCGCTGATTCTCCAATCGCGGTAAACCTTGACAAGACCGCCTAACTGACCGTCTGCCGCTGCGTGGAAATCATGGGTGGTTGGTCTAATCGGCAGACTGGCCCGGAAGCTCTGATGCCCGTTTTCCGCCTGGTTTTCCCCAAATTCGGTTTCTCTCAAAGACCACTCCAGGTCCGGAAAAAGATGGGCAATGGCTTGGGCATAGTTCCAGACATGGGTACAGGAGCCGTGGCAGCAGCCTTTGTTTTCCCCACACCCTTCCCAGCACCACAACCGGCCGTCAACCTGCCGCAAGACAGTTGGGGATTTCAAAATGGTAAGATTAGCAGCCACGGCTTCCACTACTTCTGGGGGTAAACTGGTATCGTAAAAACATTCTGAGAATTTCTGACTTTTTTCTTTCAGGTGAGGATACATCTTTCTCCAATAATCCACCAGCTGTTCTATCTGGCTGAACCATTGGATATACCAGGGTCGGTAGGTACTTTTGTTTGTCCCAGGTTCTGTTTCCGGACCAACCCGTAGGGCTGACTCCGGTACGTACCAGCATAAAAGCAGGGTCACCGTATTTTTCCCTCTAGCCGGAACGCTCAAGGGAACAAAAAGGCTTCCCCCTGGGCTGGCTGGCTCTTCCTTTACCTCTGGCCGGGAAACACACTGCCCGCTGGCCACTTCCTGCCAAGCCAGGGTTAAGGAATCAAACCAGCCACCGCGAAACCAGGCAGTGTTGACCGCGGCTGATTTCTCTAAGATAAACGCGGCAAAATCCCCTTGCTCCCAGGGCCTTTCTTTGGAACCAGCCTGCCTCAGGACAAACCCGCCCTCTATAGCTGTGACTGCGTGTCCGGTATCTCTTACGGCCATGAAGTTCTTGCTATTGAAGGAATAAACTAGGTCCAGTTTTTTGGTCAGTTTGTTGGTAAAGGTGAATTCCAGAGCTGCTACCGGGAGACTGGAATGGTCAGATTCTCCAGGAATAAAGGGACTCCAGCCAGTGATAGTTACTTCCAGGGGCAAAACCGGGTCTTTCAGAAAAACCTGACCAAAGGGAAACCTGGCGAGAAAAGAAGATTCAGCCAATCGGGGCAAGCCGTAGGTAGTCCCGTTAAGACCATTGCCAGCCCCTGGCCTACCCATAATCTTCCAACCAGGCACTGGCCCTTCCAAAACCCGGGCGACATTTTTTCTCCCTTTGATACAGATGGCGGAGAAAAGACATGGTTCATGATTCAGGTCAGGTTGATGGCGGAAAGAAACATGGGATAAAGCGCCAGTGCCTTCCAGGCAGAGCATCCCTGCTCCGATACCTCCAAGTGGGAAAGCTACGCGATTCAAGTACTCCCCGAAATAAAAACTATTATAGAGCCGGTTTTTTTTCATTTTTTTCTTTCCCCCAAAGTAGCTGTGCCCTTGATGTTACCCCATTTTGCCATCCCAGGCAATTTACTCAAAGGAAAAACCGGTTTATAATTTAGGAAACAGGTTCTCACCATGAGAAAAAATTTTCCTTGTCTGCTTTTCAGTTTTTCTGTTGTCTTTGGCTCATTACCTATAACCGGGCAAGCCACTGATGTGGCTTTCTGGAAACCCTATCAAACCGACAATTTCACCTACCTTTTGGTTAACTTTGACACCCCAGATTTAACCCAGGCTGAAGGAAAAATAACTGCTCCAGCCAGACTTAAAGGGCAGGTGAATTTTTCTTCTGCTGGGAAATTTGCTGGGTGTGCTGATTTTTCAGGATAGGGTTACTTAATTTCCTCGGATTCCGGCCGGGCAGTATAGCGACTGAGTGC
>JAMWDF010000148.1 GCA_023818865.1 Candidatus Omnitrophota bacterium | reverse complement strand
CCATGGTTTCGGCGGAGGCAACTCCAGTCTGGTACTGAAAAGATGCGACTGAGGATGTAAGAGAATGACGGCTTTTACTTTCTCCCTGGTAATTAGTGGCCTGGTTAATCTGGTCTTCGGTATCCTGGTGTTCACTAGGAACAAACGACGTCTACCCAACCGAGTTTTTCCTCTATTTTCCTTCTTTCTTTCCCTATGGTGCTGGATTGTAGCTGGGGTAACATTGGTTCCTGACCTCAAAACTGCCGGTAGCCTCATTAGAACTGCTTTTGCAGTCGGAGCATTTTTGCCAGGGCATTTTTTTCTTTTCACCGCCATCCTCAGCGCTCCGGAATACAAATTGAAGCCTGGAAGTAAGTGGGGGTTATTGGGAGTCTATCTTTTCTGTGGGTTGCTAGCCGGAGTGTGTTACCATCCGGCTTTCATCCAGAGTCTCTATTTTCGGCCTTCCTCTCTGCCCTCTCTCCCTGGACCGGAAGCGCTCTACCACCGAGGAATTTTTTCCTTTTACCTCTTCTCCGTTATTTTACTCATGAGTTATTCCCTATTTCGACTGATGGCCAGCAGCAGAAAACTTTCTGGGGTCCGTCAGCTGGAATCTCGGTATGTATTTCTTGGGGTGCTGGCCGGTACTCTTTTTACTTTACTCACCTCCTTGATTCCTGGTCTTCTCGGGACTACTCTGCCCAGTCGGTTCGCTCCGTTTTCTTCAGTGGTGATGACTGCCATCATCAGTTATGCTATTGCCAAGCACCGGATTATGGATATCCGGCTGGTATTTGAAATAACAACCGCGTATGTTCTTTCCAGCCTCATCCTGATTTTCGTCTACTTGGCGGTGGTGGTAGCATCTAATAAACTTTTAGCCCTCTTTGTCTGGTCAGCCCAGTGGCCTCAACTGCCCCTGTTGATAGGGGCTTTTCTGGTTGCCTTAGTCTTTGTCCCTCTCCGCTCAAAATTACAGATATTTCTTCGGGGATGGCTTTTTAAAGACCAGTATGATGCAGGAACAGTGACCAGAAAAATTACTGAATTGTTGAGCCAGCCTATGGGACAAGGCGATGTTTTCCACCAGGCGTTAGAAATTCTTCACACCCAGCTTGGCCTTCATCGGGAGATTCTTCTGATTAACAAAGGAACATCAGCCTCCTTTTCTGACGATCTACTACCATTAGAAAAGGCCCAAATCCCGGAAAATAGCCGCTTCTGGTCGTGGTTTGTCAGTCATCCGGGAGCAGTGGTCAGAGAAGAGCTCTTGCGGCTCCCGGAAAATAGTGAATCAATGGCGGTAGCGGCCAAGTTGAAGGAGCTATCCGGAGAAGTAGCTGTGCCAATTTATGTGCGCGGAGAGATTTCCGGAGCAATTGTCTTTAAACAAAAAATTTCCGGAACCCCTTTTTCCCGAAACGATCTACTTGTTCTGGAGCATTTGGGTCTCCAATTTGGACTGGCTTTAGAAACAGTGAGTCTTTACCAAGACCTTTCCCGGCTCAATCTCTATCTTAATACTTTACTGGATAATTCTCCGGCTGGAGTTATCGGGATCGATGCATCCGGTCGGATAACGGTTTTTAACCAGGAGGCTGAGCGTCTTATCGGGTTAAAAAGAGAAGAGATAGTGAGCCAGCCCTACACTGGTTTACCTGGAGTGCTGACTGAGGCAATAGAAAGAAGCTTGACCGGCAAAGGTGAAATTCGCCATCAAGAAATAAGTCTTTTTTCCCGGGCTAACCCCCAGGCTTTTTCGGTAATTTTGCAAACTGCCTCTTTTTATGACCGAATTGGTAAAATTCTGGGAGTGCAGGTGATTCTTTCAGATATCAGTGAGATAAGAACCTTGCAGGAGGACCTCCGGCGAAAAGAAAAACTGGCTTCTTTCGGAGCAATGGCGGCCCGCATTGCTCATGAAATCAAAAACCCCTTAGTCTCCATCAGAACTTTGGCGCAGCTTCTGCCTTCCCGATACATGGATAGTGAATTCAGGGAAAGTTTTTCTCACCTGGCCAGTAAGGAGGTAGAACGGATTAATAGTCTGGTGGAAGAGATTCTTAACTTTGCCAGTCCCAGACAGTTATATCTGCGCGAGGTAAATCTGATAGACATTATTGACTCTACCCTAGAGGTGTTTTCAGTCCAGTGTGAGGGACGCAACATCAATATTCATCGGAGATGGTTATCAAATAACGTGTCAATTGAGTGCGATGAAGGAAAGATTCGTCAAGCATTGCTCAACATTTTTCTTAACAGCCGAGATGCCATCGTTGGAGAAGGGAATTTGGAGGTAGAACTGAGGGATGATGGAGAGATGATTGAGATTTCAATCTGGGACAATGGTACCGGTATGAGCCCGGATGTTTTGAAGAGGATTTTTGATCCATTTTTCACCACTAAACCGCGGGGGACCGGACTGGGTTTACCGATAGTGGCCAGTATCATTGATGAGCACGGCGGAAATATCAGGGTGGAAAGCGAGGAGAACCGAGGGACTTTAGTTGTAATCAGATTGCCTCGGGTTCACTCCAGACGGAGGAGAAGATGAACTATCTGCTGGTAATTACAGAGGATAGGGCTGTCAGTAGTGCTCTACGGATGATTTTGAAAGATTCTTTTCTGCTGGAGACAGTTGCCCCCCGGCAAGCCCTGGGAGTGGTTGCTGCGAGAAGACCAGCAATTATTTTTTTTGATAGCCAAACGGGTGGAACCGGAGAGCCGCTACTTCAAGCCCTTCTTGAAAAGGACCAGTCTTTGACCATCATTTGCCTGGTGGGCAATCTGGTGAGGACGTCTTATCTTCTTGATTCCGGTGTCTTTTCTCTATTGGAAAAGCCGTTTACCGCAGAAGAGGTAAGACATCTGGTGAAGAGAGCCCTGGAAAGGGAACAACTATTGGCCGAGAACCAGAAATTAAAGATGAAAATCACCCAGGAGGGGCCGGCATCCTTACCTTCCGAGATACGAGAGCAGAGAGTAGATTTTTACCAGTTGCTTCTTCAATCCCTGAGTGAGGTTTTGAGCAGTCCGGATGAACTAGGGAAGAGGTTGGTAACCGTAGTGCGGCACTGTTTTCGTTTTGGGACGATAGCCTTTTTTACCTGTCAGGGGACCGGTTACCGACTGTTAGCTTCTATCGGCCTTGAAGAACAGTTGCTGTCTCAGCTGCAACTGGAGATGTCCCATCCCCTGATTACCTGGTTTGTGGAAAATCGTATCTTGGTGGATGTTAACCGGGGAAAAAATCTTCCCCAGGAAATTCGTTCGCTTTCGGAAGTGCTTAAGGCTTGTTTTTTCCTACCTCTGTTCAGTGCCAGCGGTCATCTTCTCGGGTTTCTTTCTTTTGGCCGAAAGGTCACCGGGGAAGAAACCACTGGCGAAGAATTGCAAAGGCTCAGTTTGGCTGGAGACTATCTGAGTGCTATCCAGGAGAATGTTCTTCTTAGCCAGGTGATAAGACTTCAGGCCAGTTACCAGGAAGCGATTCTTGAAAGTATTCCTACCGGAATCGTCGCCGTGGACCAGGACGGCCGCCTTTTCATCGTTAATCGGGTAGCCGAAAAAATTCTTCGGCTAAACGCTGAAACAATGAACAAGCAAGACGTAGAGAAACTAGGGTCACAAATGGCTGATTACCTGCGGAGGGCCCTGGTAGGTCAGGAGGTTTCCCGGGAAGAATTTGTCTATGTACCCACCAGAGCGATTCTGGGTATCAGTACTAGGTCTCTTCGAGTAGGGGAAAAGATCTGCGGCGCGGTGGCTGCCTTTCAGGATTTGACCGAGATAAAATTGATAGAAAAAGAACGACGCGGAGTGGAACGGGACCGTTACTGGAATGCGGTAGCCACCAGGCTATCACACGAGTTAAAGAATCCTCTGGTGGCAATCAAAACTTTTGCCCAGATGCTCCCGGAGAAATACCAGGATAGCGAGTTTCGCTCCAGTTTTTCTGACATCGTTCAACAGGAGGTAGCAAGACTCAATCAAATTATTGAAGGTATTGCCCGGCTGGCTGAACCATTAACTCTCAGTCCCACCCGGGTTAATCTCACCGAGCTCATTGCTGCGGCTGGAAAAGAGGTGGGTGGATGTCCGGTGATGAAAGAGGAATTAACTGGGCAAAAAGAACTGATGGTGGAGGCTGACTCTTTGCGTCTGAGAGAGGCTTTTCAGCATATCCTTCAATTTTGCTGGAGGGATACCGAAGGGCAGGCGCCAGTTAATTGTGGGTTAAAGGTGGAGGAGCAAAAAGTAATTGTAGAATTTCGGGAAAAGGGTGGGAAAATAACTTTGCCAGAGGAGGACATTTTTCTGCCTTTCGTGGCCGAATTGGAGACCCATCTATCCATCGGGTTGGTTCTCGCCAGAAAGATTATTGAGGGACATGGAGGCAAGATGAAGTTAGTTCAGCAGCCAGCCGAAAAGAAGTTTGTAATTGAATTGAAGTTAGGAGCGTCATGAAAAAAATTCTGGTGGTTGACGACGAAATCGGTGTTCGGGAATCTTTGAGATTTGCCTTCCAGGAGATTTACGAGGTGAAATTGGCTTCTTCGGGAAAGGAGGCGGTGGAACTGATAAAAACCCAAGGGCCAGAAGCGGTAATTCTTGATTTGGTGCTGCCCGATGTAGGCGGACTGGAGGTGTTAAAAACCATCCGTAGTTTCAACGAGAGACTCCCAGTGATTATTTTAACCGCCCACGGCAGTCTTCGGTTTGCCGTTGAGGCAATGAGGCTGGGAGCCGTTGATTTTCTGACTAAACCATTTGACATTGAAGAGATGCGACTAACTCTGGAACGGGTGCTAAGGGAAAAAAGACTGAAAACCCAGGTGGAGATTCTTCAAGCCGAGGTCCAGAAGGAGTACCCGGTAGAAAATGTTGTTTTCAAGAGTAAGGCGATGGGGGAAATTCTATCTCTGGCCAAGCAGGTTGCCGGGAGTGATTCCACTGTCCTTCTGCTGGGACCGAGCGGTTGTGGGAAAGAGCTGGTGGCTAGAGCCATTCATGCCTGGAGCACCCGCAGGGAGGAAGCCTTTGTGCCTATTCATTGTGCGGCTATCCCGGAAACTCTATTTGAAAGTGAAATCTTTGGATACGAAAAGGGTGCTTTTACTAACGCTTTTCAGCGCAAGCCGGGCAAGATTGAACTGGCTGGGGCTGGCACGATTTTTTTTGATGAGGTTAGCGAAATTCCCCCAGCCACCCAGGTAAAATTGCTCCGGTTTCTTCAAGAAAAGGAATATTCCCGGCTGGGAGGAAATGAGGTGTTGAAAAGTGAAGCTCGGATTGTGGCCGCCTCCGCCCGGGACCTGAAAGAGCAAGTTTCTCGTGGATTGTTTCGGGAGGACCTATATTATCGTTTATGTGTAGTTCCTTTGATGATTCCGCCGTTGAAAGAGAGACCAGAGGACATAGAAGTTCTCCTGGACTACTACCTTGGTCAGCTCAAACAGAAACTTAGTGCGGTTACTGATGGTTTTACTACCCAAGCCAAAAAGCAACTTCTGTCTTATTCCTGGCCAGGCAATGTGCGAGAACTTAGAAATGTAGTGGAAAGGATGTTGGTGCTCTATGGTCACCAGGAAGAAATCGGATTGGAATGTCTCCCGGAGGAGATCCGATGCCAGCAGGAATTACCAGGAGGATTAAGGGAAACGGTTGAAGCATATGAGAAAAGACTGATTGCCGACGCTCTGGAAAAATGTGGTTGGAATCAGAATCAGACCGCCAGATTGCTGAAGACCACCAGACGGATTATTCGCTACAAGGCAGAGAAATATGGCCTGAGGAGACAAGAAAAAAATGGACCGAGCGAAAATTTTGGTAATTGATGATGACCACGGCATGAGGTCCCTTTACCAGGCACTGCTTAGCCGGGGTAATTATCAGGTAAAGGTTGC
>JAMWDF010000147.1 GCA_023818865.1 Candidatus Omnitrophota bacterium | reverse complement strand
GGATTGAAAGCGAAACGGGTCAGATACCTGGAGGGCATTGCGACCAAAGACCACCCCCCTGGCCCCTTCCCTAATAGCTTGAGCCGCCAGATTCAAAGCTGCCAGGCAATTAGGCAATTTGGACGCCCCCAGAACCAGAATCGGGACCGGACAGCCAGCGGCTACTTCCTGGAAACGCTCGGTGAAAAAGGTCTTGATCAAATCCGCTCCCAGTTCAGCCAGAATCCGGCACCCGGTCTTCACTTCTTGGTGCTTGTCTTCTGGAGATAACTGTTCACTTTTCGCCGGGAAGTACTCACCCATAACTGGCAGACCCAGGCGGTGAGACTCAGCGGTTAATTCCCGGAAAATTGCCACATTTCTCGCATCCTGTTTCTCCTCACCAGTCTTCAGAGTCAAGGAAACAAGCACCATTTCTGTCCCCAGGGAAAGCGCCTCTGCTGGGCAGAAAGCTAATGAAGAAACTGCCTGATGGTAGTTCCACTGAAAGCAGTAAACTGTGTTCCAGTTGAGCCGCCCGATAACCACCGGAGCAGCCCTTTGGGTAAACAGTTGGCCGCTGAACCGAATCATCCCCGGACTGAGCAATACTCCATCCACTTCCGGGTTAATCTTTGAAAAGGTCTGCCTGATATCCACCATCCCAGGGATAGGACCATCAAATTCACCGTGGTCACAAGCCACCACTACCGCGGGACCAGTGGAAAAAAACCTTTGTTTTTTTATCTGGATTGCTTCCATTTCTCCCCAAAAGCCGAAAGAAAACGAAACCAACTTGACACCAATCGTAACATAAATAAAATATACGGTCAAGGGATAACCGATGGGATTAAAAAGCTGGCAGAGGAAAAAGCTCATTCAGGAAAAGCTGGAGAAAGATGGCCAGGTGTCTGTGGTTGACCTAGCCAGTCAACTGGGTGTCTCGGAGGTAACTGTCCGGCACGATCTGAACGCTTTATCCCAAGAGGGAGCTTTAATCCGGACTTATGGAGGCGCTGTCTGTCAGGAAGTCAATATCAGCCCTGAATACTTTTTTGAAGCCAAACTGCGGCGCCATCACCGGGCCAAAAAAGCTATTGCTACCCTGGCGATTAACCTCATTAGACCAGGTGAAATCGTTTTTCTTGACACTGGCACCACCACCCTGGAGATTGCCCGGTTGCTTTCTAGAAGAAACAGGGAACTGACTGTGGCGACATCTTCTTTGCCTATAGTTTCCCTCCTTCTCAAAAACCAGTCTATTCGCCTTCTCTTGCTCGGCGGTTTTGTCCGAAAACAACTTTATGATGTTTCTGGTCCGGGAACAATCAACCAGATTCAGCAGCTTTTTTTTCATCAGTGCTTTCTGGGTGTGGATGGTCTTTCGCCTGAGAAAGGGTTGACCACCACTGATCCAGAAACCGCTGCCCTGGAAGAAGCAGTCATGAATCAAAGTAGGGTCATCAATATTGTGGCTGATTCTTCCAAAATCGGGCGGGTCTCTCTTCTGCCTTACGGAAATATTTTCCAGAGAGAGGGGGAACGAAGACTAATCACCGATTCAGCGGCTTCAGCCGCAGAACTGAAAGCATTCCAAAAAGTAGGCTTCAAAGTAATTGTGGCCAAAATAAGGAGAAGCAATGACCAACAGAAATTTCAGAAAGCCTAAGATTGGATTTGCTCCCATTACTCTCAAGCTATATCGGGAAAAAGCGACTGAGTACCTACCAGGCATGAACAAGTTTTTCCTTCAATTAACCAAGATACTTAGCCAGGAGATAAAGATTTGTCCTTCTTATCTCATCTTTGACCAGGCGACAGCCGGACAGGCTTGGCAATATTTTTATCAGGAAGGAGTTGAGGGAGTAATCATTGTTTTTCTCTCCTATGGGACCAGTCTTTCTCTTCTGCCGGCTCTTAAGCAAACCACCTTTCCTTTGCTCCTATGGAACACCCAAAAACTGAAAACGGTCACTTCTGCTTTTCAGCGGCGCGAGCTGATGGAAAACCACGGAATTCACGGCGTTCAGGACTTAGCCAGTGTTCTTCTGCGGGAAAAAGTCAACTTCAGTTTGATTACTGGTCACTGGACAGATAAAAAAACACTCCAGGAAATTAAGGCTTGGTCTTTGGCCGCGGCGGTCAGTCATCGGTTGTCAGAGATGCTCATCGGCCGGATAGGCAGCCGGTTTGAAGAGATGGGTGATTTTGCTTTGCCTGATGACTGGCTGACAGAAAAATTGGGACCGCGGGTGGTTGACTTAGATGGTTGTTTTCTCCAGGTGAAAACCTCCGGTCAAAGAAAATCTCAAAATAGCCGCTGGCCATCGGAATTCATCTTTGATCGCCGGGTGACTGAACCGGTGAAGCAAGCATCCTTTCTTGCAGCTAGTCGCCTGGAAAAATTGATGCTTCAAGAGAAATTGGCCGCAGTGGCGGTGAACTTCGCTGGATTGAAACCAGGCCAGGTGATGCCCTTTTTGGGCATCTGCCAGTTGATGGCTACCGGATATGGTTACGGCGGAGAAGGCGATATTTTTTCGGCAACCGCAGTTTTGCTGGCTCAAATATTTTCTGGAGGGAAAGCCACCTTTACTGAAATGTTCACCGCTGATTTTCTCCGGAACAGGGTTTTGATGAACCACCTGGGCGAAGCTAACTTCAATCTGAAAAGACCAACTTGGCCAATAAGGCTGGTCGTCAATCCTATGACCCTCGGTAACAAGACAGCCACCCTGGTGCCAGTATTCACCTTAAGACCGGCTTTGGCTACTTTAATCAACCTCACCGGGACCTCAGACGGATTGCGTTTTATCGTAAGCCGGGCAAGGATAGTCAGGGGACCGTCCCTTTCTCTGGAATCACCCCACTTTTTTGTCAGACCAGAGCAAAGGCTCTCTGATTTTCTCACTGCTTACAGTTTAGCCGGTGGGTCTCACCATCTGGCTCTGGCTTTTGGTGACTGCCGCCAAAATTTTAGATATTTAGCCCAAATCAAGGGAATTGAACTGGTAGAAATCTAACCGGACAGTAAAAATGGTCTTCTCCATAGATAGCGGAACAACTAACAGCAAGGTTTTTCTCTTTGACAACGATGGTCGCCTGGTAAGAATGGCCAGTCAGCCCACTCCCACTTTCTATCCCCAGGCAGGTTGGGTGGAGCAACCAGCTGAAGGCTGGTGGCAAGCAGTGGTGCAGGCGACTAAGAATCTAGGTATCGGGCCCAAGAAGAAAAGGCTTTCCGGCCTCAGCCTCAGCAGTCAAGGAGGAACATTTGTCCTTCTTGACCGAGAAATGAAACCATTGCGGCCGGCAATCACCTGGCTGGACAACAGAGCCAGGGCTATCGCCGCTTGCTTAAACCGGCAATATGGACAGGACTTTTTCTACCAGAAAACTGGTCATGTTCTTCGGGGATGGGCTCCCCTGGCGTTGCTCCTCTGGCTAAAACGCGTTGAGCAGGAAACATGGAAACACATTCACCGGGTCTCTTTTGTTTCCGATTACTTGAATTTCAAGCTAACTGGACGTTTCTACCTGGACCACACTTCTGCCCAGATGAGTTGTCTTTACAATCTTCGCACCGGAACATGGGATGAAGAGTTACTCCAGTTAACCGGATTGAAGCCAGAACAACTTCCAGAGATCCTTCCGGCTGACGCAATTGGCGGGGAAACAAGACCTCCGGAATGTCACCAGTTAGATTTGCCAGCCGGCTTGCCCGGGGTGGCTGGAGGACATGATCAGTATTGTGCTTGTCTGGGAACTGGAGCGGGAAAGAAAGGAGACATTCTCCTTTCCTGCGGGACAGCCTGGGCACTTCTTTTGACGACCGACAGATTGATTTTTGATAATGAGCATCTCTTTTGCCCAGGGAGGCATATCCTCAAAGGAAAATACGGACTGATGGGCGTCGTCAGCGAGGCTGGCGCCCTTCTTGCCTGGATAAGGGAGAATATGAAAATTAACCTGGCTGCCAGCCTTTCAGAAAAGATAGAAAAAAAGATTGCTGGTCTCAGGGTGAAATTAGGATTTACCCAGGGCAAAGGGGCAATCTCTAACCTTAGTCTGTCAGTTACCGGCCAGGAAATTTATGTGAAGGTGCTTCAGACGCTGATAGGAGAAGTCTGTTGGCTGCTGAAACATATGGAAGAAAAAACCAAGATAAACCGGATATACCTCGCCGGCGGCGGGACAAAAGAGCCCCTTTTACCAAATTATCTTGAAGAATTTACAGGGAAAAAAGTCGTCGTTCCCGAAGTCAAAGAAGCCGCTGGCCGGGGAGCCGCTTTTCTTGTATCAAGAACATTTCGGGAAAAAGCAGGGAGAAAGAATGAAAAACTGGGCAGAGATTGATTTAAACCGGGTACCGGAAATCATAGTAGAACCACCAGGACCAAAATCAGTTGAGTATCACCGCCGGGCGAGTCGCTATATGAAAGGATATTCTAGTCAGGTGCGCTTATTCCCGGTAGCGTTTGAAAAGGGACAGGGCATCACTTTGACTGATGTAGACGGAAACACCTACCTTGACTTTTCCTCCGGTATTTATGTAACCAGCTTGGGACATTGTCACCCCAAAGTGAGTGAGGCTGTGGCAAAATATGCCAGGACACTGATGAACTGCCACGACTTTACCACGCCTATCAAGACAAGCCTCCTGGAAAAACTGGTTTCTGTTTTGCCAGAAGGCCTTAACGGAGTACAACTCTATGATAGCGGGACAACCGCGGTAGAAGCCGGCCTGCGGGCTATGAGAGCGGTGACGGGAAACTTTGAGTTTATTTCCTTTTATCGCGATTTTCACGGAAAAACTATGGCCGCAGCCAGTTGCGCTGGGGTGGACAAGACCCAGGGAATGCGGGCTCCAGGATTTTTTTTAGTACCCAGGGCTTATTGTTATCGCTGCGCTTTTAGACTAAGTTACCCAGAGTGTGAATTACATTGCGTTGATTTCTTGGAACTGGCCATTAACAATCTCACTACTGGTAGATTGGCGGGGATAGTGCTGGAACCAATTCAGGGTTGGGCTGGTTCTATTGTGCCTCCGGATGGCTGGCTTCAGAAAATTAGGCAGGTGTGCGCCCAGCACCGGATGCTCTTGATGGCTGATGAGGTCCTCACCTGCATGGGGCGAACTGGGAAGATGCTGGCTATGGAACATTGGAATACAGTACCAGACATAGTTACTCTGGGTAAGTCTTTCGGCAATGGGTTTCCGGTAACAGCCATGGTGATTGCTGAGCAGTACAAAGACGCTTTAGAGAAAATTTCTGCCTCTACCAGTTACGGGGGAAATCCTATGGCTTGTGCGGCAGCCCTGGCCAGTCTGGAAGTAATTGAAGAAGAAAATTTGTGCGAGCACGCGGCTGCCCTGGGTGAGTATATGCTTTCTCTTCTCAAGGAAATGCAGACTAGACATCCTCTTATTGGCGAAGTCCGAGGAAAGGGATGTCTCCTGGGGATAGAACTGGTGAAGGATAGAAAAACAAAAGAACCAGATGAACAAGCCGGACAGATGGTATATCAAAAAGCTTTCAAGAAAGGACTAGCCTGGGTGCCGGCTGGACATATCCTCAGACTTTCCCCGCCCATAATTATGTCCAAGCAAGCGGCGGCTAAGGGATTAAGTATTGTCGAAGAGGCTATCTGGGAGACAGAGAAGGAATTAGGCTATCTCAGTTAACCCGGCCACCTTTGTCATTATCCACCCGCTTATCAGGGTAGATATTTTCAGAGAGATTTTTTGGCGAGGCAATTCGCCAATTTGACAGAGGAGAAATATGTGTTAAAATATAGGCGAAAATGGCTGGGCCATAGTGGCTACAGTCGACTTTATTTCTTACCGTATTAGGAGGAAGCAGTATGAAGGGGACGGTGAAGTGGTTTAATGAGAAGAAGGGGTATGGTTTCGTCACGACCGAGGACGGAAAGGAAGCGTT
>JAMWDF010000146.1 GCA_023818865.1 Candidatus Omnitrophota bacterium | reverse complement strand
AGGAACATTCCTAAAACAGGCTTCCACATCTTCGGAAATAGCTCGCAACCAACCACTCAATCGGATAGGATAAAGCACCTTTTTCTCAGCCAGTTTGAGATTAGCTCTTAGATAATTGATTTCGTGTCTGGTCACCGGAAATCCGAACTCACTCTGAAAGATGCCCATCTTGTTGAGGTAATAGTTAATCATCGTCTTTTCTAGCTTAGCCAGACCAAGATGGGCTGTCTGTACCCCGTCTCGATTGGTGACATCCAGAATATAAATCTTGTTCATTTTCCCCCTAGGTAAACCTATTTCAAAGTAAGGACCTCTGGGTTCTGGGCCTGATGAGGATGTTCTGGTCCCCGGTAAACTTTTAATTTTTTCATAATCCGGCGACCGAGAGCATTCTTAGGCACCATTCCCTTAACAGCCAGTTCAATTACCTTTTCCGGCTTTTTCTGAAGCAGAGTGTAGAGTGAAACTTCCTTCAGCCCTCCCAGGTAGCCGCTATGACGGTAATACCTCTTGTCTGCCAGTTTCTGCCCAGTAACTCTGACCTTCTCTGCATTGACCACCACCACGAAATCTCCGGTATCCTGGTGGGGTGACCAAGTAGGCTTATGTTTACCCATAAGGACCAGGGCTACCTGGCTGGCTAACCTTCCAAGAATGCGGTTTTCTGCATTTACCAGATACCATTTTCTTGTAATTTCT
Source organism: Candidatus Omnitrophota bacterium (assembly GCA_023818865.1). Classification (GTDB taxonomy): domain Bacteria; phylum Ratteibacteria; class UBA8468; order B48-G9; family DSTR01; genus JAMWDF01. The sequence continues at coordinate 5,226 of JAMWDF010000146.1, read as the reverse complement.
TTTTCTTTGATCCTCGGTGTCCTCAGTGGCATATTTCCCCCTTTTGCTAAGACCTTGAATAATATTGCTTGCATAGATTATAATGGCTCAGTTGCCATCCGTCAAAACCGGCCCTTTGACGGCCGGAGTCTTTTTGGCTACTGGGTCAAAAAAGTAAATGGGCAAACAGGTTTCAGCCTCAGATTACCGAAGTCTCCTAGAGAACTGGATGAGGGCAGCAGAGAAAGACCTTTACTCCCCACCAGACAGACCTGGCCTTCTCTGTTACGGTCCTGGGTATGACAACTGGGGAGTCCAGACTAACCAGAAAGCCATGGTCGCTTATGCTGTCCTGGCAACCGACCCTTTCCTAAATGAGAAAAGAGCCGGTTTTACCCGAGAAGAAATCAGGGAAAAGGCTCTGAGTCTCTTCCGCTTTTCTCTAGCTAGCCATTTGGAAGGAGATTTTTGCTGTTCGGATGGCCGAAAGTGGGGACACACCTGGATCAGCGTGTTGGGATTGGAACGGATGATGCCAGGAATTGAAACGTTGGGAAACTACCTTTCAGAAAAAGACAAAGAACTTCTGCGCCGGGTGTTAATTTCTGAGGCTGACTGGCTGGTTGATAGTTACTCAGTCAAGGCCGGCCTGGTAAAAAACAACTGGCCGGAAAGTAACCTCTGGAATGGGTGCTTCCTTCACCGGGTGGCTCTCCTTTACCCAGATACTCCAAGAGCCGCTGCCTACCGAGAAAAAGGCACCGAATTTCTAGTCAACGGAATTTCTATACCTGCAGATTCAGTTAGCGAAGAAATTATTTCTGAGAAAAAAGTCAAAGACTGGTTTGTTGGCGCCAATTTCTTTGAAAGTTTTGCTTTAGACCATCATGGTTATCTTAATGTTGGCTATATGGTCATCTGTTTGTCGCAGGTGGCTCTTCTTCATTTCTCTGCCAGAATCAATGGGTGGCAAACCCCAAAGGCTCTCTACAGACATGTTAAAGAATTATGGCAACTGGTAAAAACTCTTACCTTCCCTGATGGCCGGCTTTTCCGCCTGGGTGGAGATACCAGAATTCGCTATTGCTACTGTCAGGATTACGCCATTCCCACCTGGTTACTCGCTGCCGATTACCTGAAAGACAAAGACGCTCCTCAGTTTGAAGCTGCGTGGCTGAAAGTGGTTTCCGCTGAAGCGGCTACCAGCCAAGATGGTTCTTTTTTGAAAACCCGATGTCACAAACTAAAAGAGATTTCTCCTCTCTATTATACTCGGTTGGAAGCCGACCGGGCGGTGTGCCTTTCCCTCGGGGCATACTGGCGCCGCCAGTTAAACATCCAGGAGGAAATCTCTGTTCAGCCACTGAAGCAATGGTCTGACGAGTACCACGGTGCCTGCTTCGTTAAGGGGGAAAAAAGAGTGGCTTCTTTTTGCTGGAAAGCGGCTCAGCCTCCCCAAATTATGTGCCTCCCAGTCCGGAAAAGTGACCTGGCAGAGTGGCGGGAGAACCTGGCTGGGAGAGTCATCAGTCCAGCCAGGTACCATTATCAAATTGCCAAGACCCACCAAGAGATTCTTTTCCCTGGTGGGTTCCTCGTTTTTGGCCAAACGCAAACGGTAGCTAAAGGTTTTCTGGCCGAGGGACAGTTTGATATGCCGATAAGTTGTGGCTGGTTGGCCGTGGCTGCCTTGCCGGATGACCGAACATTGCTGGTGATTCAAAAACAAATCTCTTGTCATTACGGTCTTCTCTTCTCTGTTCAGGGATTGCTCTTAAATATCCCCAATGATGTTTTCAACCGTTTCCAACGGACTTATTATACGGCTTGCGGGTTGCGTAAGATTGTCGGCGGCCCAGGGAAAAGAAAACTGCTAAGGTTAAATTCTCCCTGGGTCAATGTGGACAATACCCTGGGAGTATCGCTCGTCTATGGCGCTTCCTCTCTTTTCGTTTATCAGCCTGGCAGGCGCCAGGCAGGGTTGCTTCTGGGGCAGTTTGAAGCCCAAGTTATAGAAACTGGGTTGGCAGTGGACGAAATCTGTTCTCCCTGCCATCTTCAACCTCACCTGGTAGAAACAGGCGAAGAACTTTATGACATTGGAGCGGTAGTTCAAACAGGAGTCAGCTGGAAACAAACAGCCCAGGTTAGCAGAAACTGCACTTATCTCTCAGGGTTACCAGCGGAAGTGAAAAATTTGAAAACAGTCGGAGCCGATGGTAACTTCTATCTGCTTTTAGTCAACAGCGGCCAGGGAAAGCAGGAAATAGCGGGTAAAGCTCTTTCTTCCAGGGTATACAGTTTCACCAAGCGGCAATTTATCTCCCGAATAATCCTCAAGCCCGGTGAGGCTGATCTGGTTAGACTGAAAGATTAGCCTATGTCAAAAAGTTACCACTCCCTCGTAGAAGAAGATTTCCCGCGAAACTTAGCCGGCATTCTCTTCTTTGAGCTTATCTGGGCAATTGGATTCGGGTTTGCTATTTACACTGTAACTGTCCCGGCCTATCTGACGTTAGTCAAAGCCTCCAAACTACTCATTGGTTTGCTTCAATCCGCCTTCACCATCTTTATTATCCTTCAGATAATCAGTTCTTACTACTTCGGCGGACTGAGAAGGAAAAAGTTTGTCATCCTCTTCCATGCTTCAGCCGGACTGATGTACGTTTTGGCTGGAGCCTTATGCTTCCTCTGGCCGGAGCCAGTACCACGCTGGCTCTCAGTCGGCTTATTCTCTGCCTGTATGTTAGCCTTCGCCATTCTGATTTCTTTTGGCACTCCTTTGTATGTAGAACTTAGCGTGGACATCGCGCCGCCGAGAAAAAGAGGATTGCTGTTTGGATTTATTTACATGATTCTGGGCGGAGTGGGGCTACCTTTTTCCTTTCTCGCCAGCCGCCTGGGAAAACTTAGTTCTACCCTGAAAAGTTACTCCCTTCGCTTTCTGGCTGCAGGGATACTATTTTCCCTCTCTACCCTGGGAGTACTCTTAATTCGGGACCACTTCAATCCAGCTCATGCTGGAAACTTTCGCCGAACGTCGGTGATTCAAAGAGTGCGCCAGGTTTTACTCCGGGTGTTAAAGGACGAAAAGTATGCGGTCTTTATCTTCTTTTATACTTCCTTGGTAGTGGCGGTTAACCTGGGAATTTCCTATCTTATCCCTTATGCCCGGGAAGAACTAAAACTTCCAGAAAGATTTATGGATTTTTTCCCCAGAGCGTGGTTGCTTTCAGGCCTTCTTTTCTGTGTACCAATCGGAAAGGTGGGAGACAGATATGGATATCGCTGGGTGGGGCGAATCCTCTCAGGTTCTGTTTTAGCCGGATGTATGCTAATTCTCCTTTGGCCTTTACCCGGAATACTCCTTTTGGCTTACCTCTTTTTTTCTCTTGGCAACCAGCTGGCAATTATGCTTCTGATCAATATGGGTGTAGAATTGTGCCCGGAAATTCCTCCTGCTACTCTCTTTGCCGTTACCTCTCTGGTACCCTTACCCTTTATTCTCAGCCTGGTTACCCTGGCTGGCCATTTGATTGACCTGACTGGAAACTATCGGGGAATTCTCGTTCTCACTACGGCCCTGGCCCTAGTGGCAACAGCTGGTTTTATCACGCTGGTTCGGGAGCCGAGAGAACATCTGCCAGTCTAATCTTCGTTTGGTTGGAGATAAGGTTTCAACTCTTGAGCTATTCTTTCCGCTATCAAGGCGTAACCTCGGGCATTTGGATGTAACTGGTCGCTTTTCAGTGACGGATTGGTGAAAATACCCTTGAGGATATCAGGTATGAGGAGAATTTTCTTCTCCTGGGCGAGATTCTGAAATAACTTCAGATACGGGTCAACTATGCTCACCCTGGTTTCAACCAAAACCACCGTTGCTCCTGTCGCTTGAATAGATTCAATAATTTTCCTCAAATTAGCCATTGTCTCCTGTTTTGGTATTCCTCCAAAGTAATCGTTTGCTCCCAGAGCCACAATCACCACTCCCGGGTCCCGGGAAATTACATCTTGCTGCAATCTAGCCAGCGCGTCTTTAGTTGTATCGCCGCTTACTCCGGCATTGATGACGACCTGATTTAATTTTTGCGCTAAGCGCGCAGGATAGTCGTTGCCTTCGCTTGCACCTTCGCCTTCTGTAATACTATCGCCGAAGCAAATGATATTTTTTCCTTGCGAACTAAGATTGGCTACCTTGGGCGCGCAGCCGAAAGCCAATAAGATAAAAATGGCCAAATAAATTTTAAAGACTTTGGTTTTGCGCATGCGGTTTTTATATGCCTTATTCTCGGAAATTCTTAGAAAGGAATATCTCTAAATTCTATCTTTTTCCTGCGCTGGCTGTTCTTTATATCTTCGGCAACCATATTTTGCAGTTTGGTTATCAGATGCTGAAGCATTTCTTTATTCACCTGCATAAATTCCACGCCGATTTTATAATTATGCTGGTTTAGGATATCCGCCTTAGCATAGCGCACTTTTCCCCTGCCGACTAAAGGCGCATCTACGGGGTCCGGCTTTAATTTAAAGTCAATAACCGTATCGGCTTCTATCCTTTGCCGAGAATTCATCGCGAATCCGCCGAAACTGATATTATCCAAAGTGGCATCGCCTAAAATAGCCGGGAAAGTATCCGGAACTTTCAGACTCAGATGGCCTTGAACCTGAAATCTTTCATATGCCCTAAGCATACCAAAATCCTCCTTTACTCATAAGTTTCGAAATAATCGGAAGTATTGATATCGGGGAATTCAAAGGCGACCGGCGTACAAGCGCCTTTGGCGATAATGCAAATCTTGCAATCAAAAAAAGCCCCTTCTCTTATTTGGTATTTTTCCAAGAATTTTTCCCCGGGGTACCAGGAGTTCGCCAAAGTCAAGGTATGTTCTTTGTTTAAAGCGTCTCTGGAAAGCGAACCCTCATCTTGAGCGAATGATGAAGGACTAAATTTAAATTTTATTTCATATCCTTCATAGCCTGGGCCGCCTCCTATTGTTGCCTGATGGATAGACTCAGCGGTCTTGGTTATGGAAATTATCTGGCAGGAGCCGTCTATTTTATTATATTCACAGGGGCCGCCGACCAGCCGATTGGACTGTCCGTTAATTCTTTTTGCGAAGAATAAATTTGCCAAAATAATCGCGCAAAATATAAAAAATAAGCCAAGCAATATTTTGTTTTTCATATCTTAATCCTTAGTCTTATTCTCATTCTTTAGCGTGTTTGTTACGACGTCGCTAAACACTT
>JAMWDF010000145.1 GCA_023818865.1 Candidatus Omnitrophota bacterium | reverse complement strand
TTGTCTTGACCAATCCTATCTGGATAAAAATTCTCTTGCCCGGGGATATTAATGGAGACAGCCAGGTAAACATCCAGGATGCTATCCTTTGCTTGCGCTTAGTGCTGGGGGAAAACATCCAGATTGACAAAAGGGTGTACACTGCCCCTTATCCGGAATGGTTGGGGCAACGAGGCGATGTTAACGCAGATAGAAACTTAGACATCACCGATGTTGTCACCCTGTTGAGAAAAATAATCAGCCAAATAAATAACCGCGAGGAAAACTTATGAAACGGACTCTGGAAAAACTTAAGAAGCAGAAGCCGACAGTAATTGTGGTTATCGGTGATTCTTGCTCGGTTGATTGCCACTGGACTCTGGGCAGAAAAAACTGGGTGGGTTACTTAACTGAAGCTCTCTGGCACACCTACGGAGACGGTTTCATTACTGTGATTAACTCTAGCAAGTGCGGCAGCAGTTACTCTTCCGAACTGAAAAGGCTGGAGACCTCCGTTCTTCGTTTCCGCCCTGATCTGGTGGTGAGTGCCATCGGCGGGCTAAAAAAGGATGAAAATCCAGGGAGGAAAGATCCGTTTTCTGCCGACCGCCAGGCAGCTCGCCAGGTAGTCAGAAGAATTCAAGCCATCGGAGGGGAAATTCTTTTCATTACCTATAACCCAGTCGTCTATGGCTATTGGAAGCCTCTGCCCTTTGGCGCCAATCCCGGAGAGGCTTTCCCGGAGTCTCCGATGCATTCTGAGGCCAGCGCCAAAGCTCTGGTAGCTCTCGCCCGGGAATTAAGACTGCCGGTGGTGGACCTTTATTCTGCCTGGAAGAGGCATAAGATTCCCTACCGCTTTCAGACCAGCCATCCTCAAAACCTCTGGTTGTGGATGGCGGACATTGTGCATCCTGGTCCGGTCGGCCACCTGGCTTTTTTCCGAACCATTGCTCCTGTCTTCAAGGTAAGTCCTTACTTCCCTTGGGAGCACACCCCGTTATTGAAGTACCCACAGGAGAAAAAGAAATCGTGACTGTTTGCTGGTCTAAATTGGTCAAAGCTAGCCCCCTGTGTTACAATCCATTCTCAACTAAATTACCCTTTGTCCTTTCCCGACACTGAGGAGGTCTATGCCCAGACGGAATGACATTCACAAGGTGCTGATTATCGGTTCTGGTCCTATTGTTATTGGTCAGGCGTGTGAATTTGATTACTCCGGTACCCAGGCTTGCAAGGCGCTGAGACAGTTGGGTTATGAAATTGTTCTGGTCAATTCTAATCCTGCCACCATCATGACCGACCCAGGCATGGCTGACCGGACTTATGTAGAACCTTTGACAGTTGAATTCCTAAAGAAAATCATTGAAAAAGAGAGGCCGGACGCTCTTCTCCCTAATCTGGGTGGACAAACCGGGCTTAATCTTTCTTCTCAGTTAGCTTCTTCAGGCATCCTGGAAAAGTATGGGGTGAAGGTGATCGGAGTTAATGTGGATGCGATTAACCGAGGAGAAGACCGGATTGCTTTCAAGGAAACCATGAATCGGCTGGGTATTCCTATGCCCAAGAGTGCCCCGGCTTATTCGGTGGAAGAAGCCGAATCAATCGCTTCTGAATTAGGCTATCCGGTGGTTATCCGACCAGCTTATACCCTGGGCGGTACTGGAGGTGGTTTGGTTTATAACGTGGAAGAGTTACGCGTCGTCGCCAGCCGGGGTATTGCGGCCAGCATGGTCGGTCAAATTCTAGTAGAAGAATCAGTCTTAGGCTGGGAAGAATTGGAATTGGAAGTCGTCCGAGATGCCAAAAACCAGATGATTACTGTCTGCTTCATTGAAAATGTTGACGCTATGGGAGTGCACACAGGAGATTCCTTCTGCGTGGCCCCTATGCTTACCATTGACCCGGAATTACAGAGTCGCCTTCAGAAATACTCTTATGCGATCGTGGAAGCTATTCAAGTAATCGGGGGAACCAACATCCAGTTTGCCCATGATCCGGTTAGTGGTCGGGTGGTAGTGATTGAAATTAATCCTCGGACCTCTCGTTCCTCAGCCCTGGCTTCCAAAGCCACTGGTTTTCCCATCGCTTTGGTTTCAGCTAAACTGGCTGGCGGGCTGACCCTGGATGAGATTCCTTACTGGAAGGAAGGTACCCTGGAAAAATATAAACCTTTTGGAGATTACGTGGTGGTAAAGTTTGCCCGTTGGGCTTTCGAGAAATTCCGGGATGTGGAAGATAAACTTGGTACCCAGATGCGAGCGGTTGGCGAAGTTATGTCTATTGGCAAGACTTACAAGGAAGCTTTGCAGAAAGCCATCCGCTCCTTAGAGATCGGTCGGTACGGACTCGGTTTCGCTAAAGATTTTAATAAGCGTTCGCTGGTAGAACTTATGGAAATGCTCAGCTATCCTACCAGTGAACGCCAGTTCATTATGTACGAAGCTTTGAGAAAAGGAGCCACCGTGGATGAACTCTACCGCAAGACTTACATCAAACCTTGGTTCATCCAACAAATGAAGGAACTGGTTCAATTAGAAGAAGAAATCCTTCGTTACCGAGGTAAAACTCTCCCGGGAAAACTACTTGTCCAGGCAAAGAAAGACGGTTTCAGCGATCGTTATCTGGCTCAACTGCTTGGCAGCAAAGAACCAGAAATCCGCCACCAGCGAGAAAACATTGGTGTTGTCCAGGGTTGGCAGGCTCTTCCAGTGAGCGGAGTGGAAAACGCTGCCTATTACTTCTCCACTTACAACGCTCCTGATGCTGTCTCCTGTACCCCCCGGAAAAAGGTAATGGTTCTGGGGGGCGGCCCAAACCGAATTGGCCAGGGCATTGAGTTTGATTATTGCTGCGTCCATGCCGCCTTTGCCCTGAAGGAAGCAGGATTTGAAACCATTATGGTCAACTGCAATCCAGAGACAGTTTCCACCGACTATGACACCTCGGATAAACTTTACTTTGAGCCTCTTACCGTGGAAGATGTCTTAGCCATTTATAACAAAGAAAAACCAGAAGGGGTAATTATCCAGTTTGGTGGGCAAACCCCGCTTAACATTGCCCGGGAGCTGGAAGAGGCTGGTGTCCGAATTCTGGGCACCACGCCAGATATGATTGACCTGGCTGAGGACCGCGATCGGTTTAGGGCGATGATGGAAAAATTGAATATTCCGATGCCAGCGGCTGGTAGCGCCACTAATCTTGCCCAGGCTCTCCAGGTGGCCAAAAGAATCGGTTATCCTTTGATGCTCCGTCCTTCTTATGTTCTCGGAGGCCGAGGGATGGAGATTATTTACGATGAAAAACTACTCCGTCAGTATGTGGAAGCGGCAGTAGGTGTCACCCCGGAAAAACCGCTGCTAATAGACAAGTTTCTTGAGGATGCTCTTGAAACTGAAGCCGATGCCCTTTCCGATGGCCAGGAGGTTTTTATACCAGCGATCATGGAGCACATCGAACAAGCAGGAATTCATTCAGGTGATTCGGCCTGTGTTCTCCCTCCAGTCAACATTCCTGAGAAACACCTCAAGACAATAGAACATTACACCAGAAAGATTGCTTCTGCCCTCAAGGTGGTTGGAGTAATGAATATCCAATACGCTATCTGTCAGGATAAGGTCTATGTCCTGGAGGCCAACCCGCGGGCTTCAAGAACAGTGCCCCTGGTTTCCAAGGTATGCAATGTGCCGATGGCCAAAATTGCCACCAGGTTGATGAATGGGGAAACTTTAAGAAAGATTGGCCTGAAAACCCGGCAGATACCCCATTTTGGCGTTAAGGAATCTGTCTTTCCTTTCCCGATGTTTCCGGAAGTAGACCCGGTCCTGGGTCCAGAAATGAGGTCAACCGGAGAAGTCCTTGGCTTAGCTGATAGTTTCAGCTTGGCTTTTTTCAAAGCTGAAGAAGCTGCTGGTCAGAGATTGCCTTTGAAAGGAACAGTGCTTATTACCGTGGCTGATAGAGATAAACCGGCAGTAGTAGAAGTAGCCAGGCATTTTGCTTTCCTGGGTTTCCGAATTCTTTCCACGGCTGGCACCCAGGCGTTTCTTGGTAAGCATGGAATTAAGGCAGAACGGGCCAACAAACTTCAGGAAGACCGGCCCCACATCGTGGACCTCATCAAGAACGGGGAAATTGACCTGATTATCAATACTCCCAAAGGTAAGATGAGCCAGTACGATGATTCCTATCTGCGAAAAAGTGCTATTAAGTACCGGCTACCTTACATTACTACAGTAGCCGCGGCCAGAGCCGCGGCATTAAGTATTGAAGCCAGGCGCCAGGGCACCTTAAATGTCCGGTCTCTTCAGGAATATCACACTGGTATTAGGTAGGGTGCTTTTCTGATTGACTGCGTTTTTTGCTTACTCCTGACAGTCTCAACCCGGTCATCAATTTTCCAGGCGCAGACAGGCAAAGTGGGAAGTGTAAACTGGCAGTTTTCCGGTCAGAAAATTCCTCAAAAACCATTTCCCGGTCATTATCCATGATAGAAAAGGCAAACTCTACCTCTGCTGCTGGCATTGGTGTCAGCATCACCTTCTTAGAAGTCACCGCTACCTCTCCATTACATAGCCGCCAGGTATTTCCCTTATCTGGCTGCGCCCCCCAGCCGCGGAAAAATGCCAGAACTGTTGGCATATTTCCGACCACTGATGCTTATCAGAATAGCCGTCTGGGTAGCCTTGTATTTGGCACCGTATTTGGCATCGTAGAGTGTCCCAGCTACAGTTTGCTGGCTCCTTCTGGTCATCTATCACCGCCGGTTGCCCTGCTCTTCTGGCAATTATCTCATCACTGGAATAACTGGCTGAGGCGGTAAGGAATCTATCTTTTCTGCTAGTCCGGGGAAAGCCGGGCTAGGCATATCTGCTGGCCAATGAATGGGGAAAGAAAGGCGCTCCTCTGAAATGGAGGGAGCCAACCCTCTTGGCAGAGTGACTCTTTCCGGCATCTTACCTACCACCCTGAGATTTACCTACAAATTCCGTTCAAAGTCCAGCACAGCCAGAGGATTTTGCCTTCCGTGAGCTATTGAAGAGATGAAAGCCACAGAAAAAAATTAGACAAGAATAAACTATACCTGCCCGGTTCATCTTTTCCTCACGCAAAATTCTTGTCAAAGGTTGGGGCACAGAACCATCCTCTCCAGAATTCTATCTCGGTCTGATTCCCCTTTCATCTTCCCTCCAAGAACACCGTTGCCTGGGAACAACCAGTTTAGTATTATCCATTACGATAAACACCATGACATCAAGGTGCTCCAGAATTTCCACTTTCGCCGGCGGGTAGAGAAAACCACAGTAAAGACGCCGACCTGGATAAAGGCGATTATTCTCTTTTGCCAGGCTACTGGCATAACCAAGAATAATCTCAGTAACTTTGAAATTAGATAGCCCTTGACCCATTGAGCCTGACACTTTAAATAGTGGCAGTGGTATACATTTTTTAGGTGTCTACGGACGAAACCAGACATATTTTTCTGATGGCTCTAGGGAATAATTCCGCTACCTTGTTCTTTGTTCTGAGTATTCTCTAATCTACTGTAATTCCAGGTCAAGAACCCGGGCATTGGGATAGCGTACTCGGTTAGCCTTATGCCCGCACACTCCAGGCATATATATTGCTCCCGGAAACAGGCCCCACAATGGCTTCGGTGGTGGTTCGGCAGCCAGAATTATCAGGTAAATTGCCAGAGAAAAAATAACTGCTGCTTTTTCAATCCCCCCTTGTCTAGTTCTCTCATTTCTTTAGGTGTCTCCTCACTCGGTCGTATCTTATTTCTACTTGGCGAATCTAGGAGGTTTACTAAATAGGAGGTTTTCCCCTTTTTTTTAGGTATTTTAGGTCATTACCTCCTTCAATTCCTCTGTATCGTCACACAAATTTAATAATGTTTTTCTCTTCCATTTTCCACCTGGGAGGTTACCGCTGGGAATTTAGGTAGATTACGCC
>JAMWDF010000008.1:20242-28665 GCA_023818865.1 Candidatus Omnitrophota bacterium | reverse complement strand
AACCGTCAGGAATTTTCTCCACAAAATTGGTGACCATCTCCTTCTTGATGGTAGCTATCGGGTCCTTCATCAACCTGGTCAACACCGAGGGAATTTCGCCCTCTGACACTTCTGTCTCCACCTTGATTCTAGCCCAGTTCCAAAGTTTGTTGGCTATATCATCATACCCGGGTGCTTTTTTCTTTTCCACCCTCGCTATTTCTACCTGTTGGTTGTGTTCTTCCAACCATTTGGAAAGATACTCTTTCAGGCAGAGGCCAAAAACTTCCAGCTCTTCCTCAGTGTATTTTCGACCAGCTGGTTTGGTGACAGACAGACAGTTATTAATGAACCACTCGCGGTCTTTCATTACCTCAGATTTCTTCCCCCATGCCCCTTCAGGAAGAAGAGCAATCGCCTGGTCAAAAAGAGCCAGGGTCTCAGTGACAAAAGGCTTTGTCCAGTAATCAGCTGGCGGTACACCATGCATCCGGCTATCATAATTACCATACTCAATCCGATCGTAGATAGTGTTAATGATTTTTTCCATTATCGGAGCAGCTTGCCTGTAATAAGCATAAATAAAGTCGCGTTTCAGATTGGCTACTTCCAGAAAAGGATTCCAGTTGAGCTTGGAGTGAACATACTGAAAAAGAGGCCGAAAGGATTGGTTAATCCCGCAGTACATAAATCCGCACATATTCCGCTGGGCACACCATTTCACCTTCCAGGCCATGCCGTTTAAGGTGTAACACCCATAAGCGTTGTAATCATAAAGACCTACCCGGCCAGGAGCGACTTTGAGCCAGCCCTCTATTTCCTGTTTAGCCAGGTAGTTTTCTGGGGCATCAAAGTCCCGGATACCGCAGGGAGCGGAACTGGCATTTGGCCAGGCACAATAAAAGATATAAACGTTTGGCTCCGGCTTCAGTTTTACTGGTGGAGGCTGGGTTGGCCCGTAGGCATAAGTAATGATGCTTTTGTCCGGATACTTTTTCGCCACTTCCCTGGCTACATAGTTTACCCAGTAAAGCATCATATCGCTGTAATTGCCTGGTTGGTATTCCATTGACCGGCACCGGTCACACCGGCACCATTCATGATCATCTCCCTGGGTGATAGAAAAGAACTTCCGGTCAGGCTGTAAAGCAATCCATCTCAAGGCGCGTTGGGCGGAAATTTTCAGCACATCCGGATGAGTGGTACAAATGACGGTCCGGAAGTTGCTGGTATCTTTCGGTAGCCGGGTACCGTCGCCCTGAAGACGGAAATACTCCGGGTGTTTGTCATAATAAATCTGTCTGGGCACTAAATACCCAGCCGTATGTTCCCGCCATCCCCAGGAAATGTCAGTAAAGAATTCCTGGTTCTCAGCTTTGTTGGCCAGTCCCCAGGCGTCCGATGGGGCACCATAGATTTCGTATCCCGGGCCAATCCGGGGACCAGGGAAAAATGGCTTGTCGGCGAATTGACAGGTGAAAACCACCTTTTCTGCCTTCCTCGGAATTTTCTGGCAACCACTTCCGTAAAATCGGCAGCCCTGTTTTTCTAAAAAAGCGTAGATGCCGTAGGCCGTACCATGGCGGTTCAGGCCAGCGATTGTTACTCCTCCTTGTTCTGCCTTGACCACCAGACCGAAATAACCCTGTTGTTCAAGTTCTTTTCGGTTTATTGTCCCAGATTTTAAGGCAACTTCTGGACCCAAAAGAAAAACATTTTTTGGGTTTAGGTTGACCGAAAGACCTGGCGGGTTAATAGGCAGGCTGAGGTTGAACATTTCTCTAAGTAATTTTTGTAAAACCACCGGAGATTGTTCGGCCTTTTCCGGATAGGCTGTCTCGCTTAAAATCGCGTAAAGAGGCCAGGCCCGGCCGATAGAGTTAAGTCGGTTCACCGGCCGCACCAGAAAAAGTTGCTCTCCCCTGACCGTCATTCCTGGCGGCAGAACCTCAATGCCTAATAGGACAATAGAGGCTTCTTTAGCCTTCTTTTCCGCAACTGCTTGCAGCTGAATGCCTTCAATTTTTTCCCAACCAACCGCATTTCCCGAGCGTTCAAACACGCCCAACGGTAAAAGAACCACTTCTTCTCCAGGGATGCTTACCCACCTGGCGGAAAAACTTCCTTCCCCGGATTTTAGTCTTACGGTAATATCCACGGGGATTTCACTTACCAGCCGCAGATTAAAACTCCCGGCGCCTTCCAGATTTGCTTCTATCGGCAAAAAGATGTCTGCCGGCAGATAGGCTTTCAGGGCTGACCGGACTTCCCCCTGAAGTGGCTGGTATCGGCTCACAACAGGTAGAACTTTGCCCTGCCAGCGGTTGGTCTGACAGTCTTCCAAGACCAAAGGTTTTTCAAAAGAAAAAAGAAGACCAGACAGAAAAAAGCTAATTGCTATAACTATTTTCCCTGCCATTCTCCCTCCAGAAAAGTTTGGCTATTTCCAGGTTAACACCGCGTCACTGATTAATAGATAACAGGTGGAGAAAGCCCAACCCTGGCTGATGTTGGCAATCTCCAGAACATTCTCTCCTACTCGCAAAACACCTGGTTTAATCTCAAAACTTCGGCGAGACCAGTTACCCCGGACAAAACCAGCCGCTCCGGAGTAAATTTCCTGACCATTTAGGCTAATTTTCATCGCTGCCTGAAAACTCATTGCCCGCGGGTATCCAGCCGCCCATTTGGTAATAGCATCCTGGCCTTCCAGCTCCAACGTCACCGGTCCAGTCGGTAATTGGTCCAGTTTGAACTTAGCCATCATCACCGAACTGGTTGGTTTTCCCCGAGAATCCTTGGCTGACTGGAGAACTCCTACGTAGGCTTTTGGAGGGAACTGAAAATCAGGATGTACCCAATCAGCCTTGGTGGTGGGACCGAGGTCTGAGCGAAGAAACATCTCCGGAGGCAGCCGCAGCCCATTGGGCAACTTCACTGGCTGGAATTCAGGCAGGCTACCCAGAACTTCTTCTACCAAGCTACGATAACCAGGAATCCTTCTTTCTACATCAAAAGCGGTTTGACTTATCTTGTTAAGAAAATCAGCGGTTTTGCCAGTGGCTTGGCCCAGAAAACTGATGCGGTGGAGACAGAGAGAAACGATTTTCTTTGTTTCACTAGTCAGGTCAGATGAAAAAGGATGCTCTAAAACACTTTGAAGAAAATAAGCTTCTTCTGTCTGGATTTCCCGCAACAAACTGGCTTGTTTTTCCAATTTGTGTTCTGCTTCCTGAAAATAGTTCAGGGCCCTCTCAACAAACTGGCTATTGTAATAACCCTTTGGGTACCCCAGGTCCAATTCGGCTTTCTCCTTCAGGGTCTCCTGGTAACGCCTCCGACTAAGAAGGAAGAAGTTCATCAGCGGTTCGCTGGCTTGCGGATAGGCAAAACGCAAGAAATCTTCGGTTAACTGGTTGACATCTTGGTCGGGATTCCACATCAGTTTTCCCCAGAGATATTGCCAGAGGCTCCGGAAGTTGACCGGTGCTCCATAGGTAAATAACACCCCTCGGAGTCCTTTTTTAGCATAGGTTTTTAGCCGGGAGGAACTGGTATCCAGCATTGCCGGTAGATAAGCACCGCTTAAGTATTCGCAAACCAGATACTGCTCCGGCGCAATTTTGAGCCAGCCATCAACCTTTTCCATATTTTTCCTGGCAGATTCTGTGATTTGGCCAGAAAAGACATGGTCCCAGAAAGGGATGTTGCCCAGCCCGGTGGAACCGCAGACCCAGACATTAGGTTCAGGTCTTATGCCAGCTGGAGCCACATCGGAACCGGCGTAAGCAAACGTAATAAGAATCTTTTCCGGATAGCGCTTAGCCACTTCTTTGGCAATGGCGTTTACCCAAGTAAGCAACCGGGCGGCGTACTGCCCAGGGACTGGGTCCAATTTCAGGCATTCCGGGCACTGACACCATAAGTTGGTATCGCCATAGGTGACCATAAAATAGCGTTCTTCCGGGTTTTTCTCTATCCAAGCCAAGGCTCTGTCAATGGATATTTTAGTCACTGCCGGATTAGATAGACACAAGGGGGTAGTGTGGTCACTGAAGCTGTTTTTCGCCACCCTTTTGCCATCAGTACCCATGGCGTAATACTCCGGGTGGCTATCATAATAAAGGAGTTTAGGTACCAGGTAGCCAGCGGTATGGTCAATCCAGAGATTAGAACCAGTTTTCTTTGGGTCAAACAGTTCCGGATCAGCCCCTTTCTTTGGATCAGCGAGGCGAGTCTGACGGAAAACTGGACAACCGCCACACCGGTAAGCAAAAACTGGTTTTTCTTTCACAGAGAGATTAGGGATTTTCCGCTCAGGATTCTCCGGAAAATATGGCGGAAACCAGGGCCAGGGAGTGAACTTGCCGCCAACTGCTTTTAGAAACTTCGCCCCGCACCTTTCAAAAAAGCCAATTACTCCATAATAAGTGGCCCACTGGTCTGGACCGGCAATCACCAGATGGTCTTTCGTGGTCAAAAGGAAATAACCATCAGGCTTCAAACTCTCCAGTTCAATGCTTGTCACCAGTTTTTCTTTTAGAGCCGCGTTCCTGCCCAGAATAATGGCTGGTCCAGTTGGCCTTTCTTCCAACACCTTTAGGTTGACATTATAAAAACGCTTCAACCCATCCTGAAGAAAAGAAACTGTCTCTTTTTCAATTTCGGTTAACTGACCAGCCAGGTAAATGCCAGTGAGGCCATCCACGGTGAGACCTTGGCAAGCGACTGGCTGGCTAAGAACCAGAAATATTCCCGTGAAAAAAGCCAAAGCAATTTCTTTGAATCTCATTGTCTCCTTTCTCTGTTTAACCGCCATGACCAGTGACCGCAACAATAAAGATACCCATCGGCGCTTTTCTGTCAGAATGAAAGGTAATGGATTTTACGATTTTTTCAGGAAAAGGGTTTTTCCACTGAAGGATATGCATGTTCCGGTGAAAGGTCTTTGAATCTTTGGCGGCAGGCACCAAAACATAATGGACATCCTCAGTGTAAATCCGGGTATCCGCATGGTACCAGTCTCCAGAGTGGACCCGGCCAATGATTTTTATTGTGTGACTGGTTCCATCATCATAGTTAATCCGGTAAAACTGCTCGCCGCTCGGATCAGTGTAGTAAGTAGTGTGAAGAAAATAGAAGACCACACTTTTTCTCCCCACCGGGACTTCTATCGTATCAGGCAAGGTGTTGGTGAGAAGGTAAGTGGAAGCCAAAGCAATGGCGGTCCGGTTTTCATTGGCTTCTGGAAAGATGATCTCAAAAGGAACACCATAGAAGACTTGTTTACCCAGGTTCATAAACGGATATTTCACCGGCGTGGTCTGTCCGGCGTCAGAAAAGATATTCACATTGCAGTAAGGCTTTAAGTCCACGGAAAACCAACCTGTTTCCGGCAATTTAGCTGCAAGAGGAAATTTTTCCTCATACTGACGGTTAACAAATTTTTCTGTCCCTTTGATAATCACTTCTTCCTGTTTCTCTTTTTCCAGCGGCCGGGGATTGAGAAATTCCCAGGTAAAGCCTAAAGAGGCAGGAAGAAGAAGTAAGAGCAGTCCCCGACACTCTCTTCTCATTGATTCCCTCCAGGTAATAGCGTTTTTTCGGATATTTTCCCCTCTTGCCTCTGTCTTACCATTGCATCAACGTGTAAGGATGAACAAAACCTTCCAGCCACTCCAAAGGATAAAGTTCTTCGCTATCATCTTGTAACGCTGGCCGAGGGAAAATCTCCGAAGACCCCCCTTGGTTAATGGTCAACGCGGCCAGGACCATTAAACTTTTCATTCTCTGCCATTTGGTCTTAAAGTTGCGCCGGTTCAGGGTATGAAAAATTACCTTCTGGCCTGGCGTCTGCCAGTAAAGGTAATTTTTTCCATCGGTTGATTTCATCACTGGTAGTTCCAGAAAACCCTCAAAGTAAAGGTCAGCCCGGGTGATTCCCCAGGAAATTTTTCCTTCAGGTTTGTCCACCATGAAAACCCGTTCCGTCTTCACGGGAAGCGGACTGTCTTCCCCTCCTTCCCTGACCAGGTCCACCGGTTTAGACAATTTGGGGTCAGGACCTGGGGTACTGGTGAGATAATTCAGCAAGTTGTTCACCAGCCGCGTACTTACTGGGTCCTTACCATAGCGGTTAGTCACATCCACCTGACAGAAAATCATTCTTCCTTTCCCGGCGGCTACTTCCAGCAAAGCGCTTTCCTGCAGGTCAAAACCACAGGAGAGCAGGGAACGGACCGCCCCTAACTGAGGTCTCACCAGAGAGTAAGTAACCACGGTGTTATCTAGCCCCCAGCGAGGGAAACGGGACCCGGCAATCCGGTCAGTGGTGGCTGGCGGCTCCTCAGGATACGGGTCCACCAAATTGCCATGACCTTGGAGATAAAGGAAATCGCTTTCTTCCAGTCCCTGGAAAACTGGGTGGCCTGGGGCGGTAACGAAAGTTCTTCGCCACCTGGCCTGTTCAGTTTTCATTCCCCAAATATTATCCAGCGCCTGCTCAAAGATTAATACCCGCATTCCGTTAGCCACATTAGTGGAAAAATCATAAGTCATTTTCCGGTAAACCAGGCGATTGAAAAGCTTCCCTGCCTGCCCTTTCAGACAGTTACGGCCCACAATCAACAACCCATTTTCCGGGTCAGGCAGGTTATCAATCGTGAGCTGAAAATTAACCCCAGCCTGCTTTAGCATCTGGCTAGTATCACCCACTGGGTCGTAAACGAAGACTTGCATGCCTGGTTTTATTGCGGCTTGGCCAGCCGGCGGAAAGACAGTCAAAGAAAATTCATCCTCCAGACTTCCTGGCCGGTCAGCTTCAGCCTTAATCTTCAGTAAGAAATCAGTCCTACCGGACACAGCCGGTGCAAGAAAGGAAATATGGACCCTCGCTGGCGCGATCTCTCCTGGTTGTAACACGGTCTTAGGCCAGACCCCAGAAAGGACCTTTTCTCCATTTTTTCGCCAGAGGTCCCAAGTTCCGGAGACTGCCACTGGTTTTTCGTACTCGTTTAACATGACAAGCGCTTTGGTGATGTTTTCTCCTGAAGTGTAAGTGTGGTCTTTCAGAGTAAAGTCTCCATTAGGTCCCCCAATATAAATTAGAAGTTTGCTTAAAGCCTTCTGGGCGATTTCTCCCACTGGTCGTAGAGGCCCCACAGTAAAGATGTGTTCGGTGATTTTCTCGTCAGCGAAGATCCCTGGCTGCCTGGGATCAACCTTGACTGGTTCAAAGACCAGCCTGGGCTCCTCAAAAAAATCCCTGGTCTGGGTGAAAAAGCCCATATTAACCCCGTATGTTTTCCAAGAACGCAGGATATGATGGGTAAAAATCTGGGCCACCTTCTCATAACTTAAACTGTTCCCTCTGGTAGGCATGCCAGCCGATTTCCCTTTTTCAACATTTTCCAACCAGGTAGCAATTTTTTCTTTTGGCTCCATCAGGTACGCTTCTTCCCCTAAATAGATAGCAGCGCATTCCATAAAAAAAGGAAGAAGCCCAGGCACACCGTGAGCCTGAGTTCCCCGGGAAGGTCGCTGGTACCACTCAGCAATATAAGGCGGGAATGACATCTCATAGGTCATCAAAGGTTTCTTCCGGTACTTCGCCCAGCGAGAAGGCCAATTTTCATACGCCTGCATATCTACATGGAGGCCGATGTAGTTCATGGATGAATGAAACGGTTCGGTTTTTCCGCCACCGCTATAAGAACCAGAAATAGGCGCTCTTACCGGGTCAAGTTTTTCAATCAGTTCTCTTTCCTCCCGGTTACTCTTGCCGAATAACTTTTCCGAATCAAAGTCTTCGCCGAGGTAGAAAGGGGCATAGTCCCAGGCACTGGCTAAACTGCTCAGATAGTAAAAAGGAACTGACGGAGAGTGCCTCCTGGGAAAAATGAGATAAGCATTGACATCCCGGTTATAGGCAGCCATCTCCGGAATAGACCGAATCACCGGGTTGCGTTCCAGACCGCGGACACTGATGGTGATAAAAAATCCCTCTTCATCCGCTACCCGGAAAAGCAGTTCATCATCAATATTACCCCCCCAACGGTACTCCGCGCAGTTTATTCCTAAATTCTTCCACCGCCGGATAATCTTCCGCCAGGTCTCTTCGTTAGTGTACCAGCCCAAAGCCCTTCCCAGGCCCTTAGCCGGATGAACCGCCAACGGCGAGTGAATATCGTTAGTGAGAGTGAGGCGCTGATGGTTGAGCATAAAATAACCGTCTTTAATCCATACCTCCCGGAAACCAAACCGAATAGGAAAGATGCGGTCAATCGTTCTACCTCGGCTATCTACCAGTTCCAGGTAGTATTGGTAAAGGTTTGGCTCTTCTAACGACCAAAGCGCGGCGTCCTTCCAGTCAAACTCCTGTTGTAATCTCCAACCTTCACCACCCGGCTGAAGAGAAAAAGGACCAGCAATTTTTACAATCTTCT
>JAMWDF010000008.1:0-20232 GCA_023818865.1 Candidatus Omnitrophota bacterium | reverse complement strand
TCCGGCTGTTTATAGTCAACAATGACTACCTTAACCTGGTTTTCCGCCTTCCCCGAGCCAGTGGCTCTGATGGTTGCGGTCATCTTCCTTACTGAAGTAGAAAGATAGCTATCAGTAATGATTGGCCCGGTGGGCAAAGCCTTGAGCCAAACATTGCTGACCAGTCCTTTTGATCTGATTGACAACCGGTAAGGGTTAGCTTTATAAGGCGGTGTCAATTCCAAAGCATAGACACAACCATCCCAACTATAGCCAACTTTCTTTCCATCCAGCCAGACTTCTCCATCTCCTTCTATGGATTCAAAAATTACCTGGACTCTCTGGTTTTTCCATTCGGCCGGAACCGTAAACTCTCTTTCTACCCAGCAAGAAGCACACTTTTCTTCTCGCTTGAGATTAACCACCTTCCCTGTAGCCTCAAGAATGTTGAAGTTGATTCCATAACCAGGGACTTTTCGGTAATACCAGCCGCTGGCCGGCGGAAAAGAGTCTTTTTCTCCGGTTAGTTGCCACCGCCACCAGCCGTTAAGACAAATCATCTTCCGGTAGCCATTGTCTTTCTGGTAGGCTCCCTGGTAAGACCAGTTGACAAAATCAGGTAAAACTTCTTGGGAAGAAACAACCGAGGCAATCAGAACAAAAGTGAAACCAGCCAGTATTCTTTTCATCTTTCTGCCTCCGATTTAACGAGCAAATTTTTCTTCCAGAGAAAATCGGATGTAGCGTCCAGGACTACTCTGGTTCTTGGCACAAGTTGCAATCCAATCCGGAGAGCGAGCAACAGAAGAAAGACGTACTTCATCAATCACTCCTCTGATGCCACCGATGGAAAAGGAGGAGGAAACAGAAAAATCTTTGATCCCATCAGGGATTCTTCCGGCAGCCTTCTCCAGTCCATCAACAAAGAGTCTCATTTTTCTCTCCAGGGCCTCATAAGTAACTGTTAGATACCGCCACTTTTGCCAAGGAGAGTCAGGGCTCATCAGATAAAACCTGGTATTCTCCTGACGGTAGTCCTGGGTAATATTGGCTTGCCAGCGGCCGGCTTCGTGCCAGTAAAGTGACCAGCCCCGACCACCCGAGCCCTTACCCAGAACTGACAAAGTTGTCCGGAAGGGAATCTCCTGGCAGTAAACCCAGGCTTCCGCGGTAAAAGAAGTTTCTGGGGTGAAATCCGGACCTTCCTGCCGGGTAAAACTCACTGAAGTGGCCGTTCCCTGGTTAAACTTCCCTAACGCGATAAAGTTGCCTGGTGCCTTACCAGCCAAACCTTTTCCGGTAGAATTTTTGATGGTGACCGGCCTGGTATCCAGACTGGTATTATCCTGAAAATGCCAAACCCCCAGATAACCTTCGCTCCAGACAGATTCTGCTGGCAAAGGGTCTGGAGGATTTGAGTTTCCGTAGTAAAGGTAAATAACTGTTTGCTGGTCCGCGTAAAGAAAAGGGAGTCTTACCCAACAGACCAACTGGGCCGGAGAGACAGAAAATTTTTCCAATTCGTGGGGAATTTTACTCTTCCCATCAGAGGTAGTGAAAGTTAGGTCAGAACCGTCAGGTTTACCCTTTTGAAAAACCGGGTTCTGTTCGTCGGACAGGTGAATTAGTAACGGAAAATTCTTCAAGTCAGCGCCGGTAACATAGAAACCATCACTGATAGTGATTCTCTGGCGGTAACGATATCCTGGGTTAAGCCATTCAGCCGCCTGAAGAGAGCAAAGAGAAAAAAGAATGACACCACCAAGAAGAAAAAAAATCCTTCTTTGGCTATTTCCTTGTCTCAAAGTTTTCTTACTGCTAATCACGGTATCCAGTACTTTATGTCTGAAGCCTGGTCTGCTGTAAGAAACTCCACATGGCCATCAAAAAATAGATAGTTGAATCCATTGAGGTGTAACGGTAATTTCCAGGGCTGGCCATAATAAGAAGATGGGTTTCTTACCGGTCGGGTAAAAGCGGCAAAAGTATAATTGTAGTAGGCATTGTCCAAATAACCGGAGATATTGGCTTCGCTCATAGCAATAATTTGAGAAGGCCGCTGGACATCTTTCACTTTCTTGCTCCAGTCACCAAACCCTGAACCTTGGCCAGGCCACATGCCGTTAAAGCCATAGTCAAAGACGAACAGAAAAACCCCACCAGTCGGTACCAATGGATTGCTTCCACTGGCATAATAGCCAGCCCCGCTCCAGCCCCAGGTCAAGGCTGGTTCATAGGGATACCTGGTCCTCTTGAATCCCCAGCCAGGACAAAGACAAATATCAGTATTCTTAATGTAACCATTGACATAAAGAAGTTCACAGATCGCCGGCCTTCTTGGCTGAGGCTGAGAGCCAAGCCCACCTGGCGGAGCACCCAACCAGGCCGGAATGATTCGGTCATCCCAGTCATTCCAGTACATGTGTAAAGCCACGCCCAGTTGTTTCAGGTTATTCAGACAGGCCGCCTGCTCAGCTTTTTTCCTCGCTTTTTCCAGGGTCGGTAAGAGCATCGCGGCTAAAATAGCAATGATAGCCATCACCACTAAAAGCTCTATTAGGGTGAAACCGCTTTCCCTGCTCATATTACCCTCCTTCGTTTTCCTACCAGATAAGATTGGCGATATCTTCTACTGCCAGGTATTCCACATGGTTGTCCATGAAAAGAAAATTAAGTTTCAGGTTGTGTCTGGGGTGAGGATAACGCGAGCCATTGGCTGGGTTGAGAGTGGTTGCGGTGCTGGTTACCTTGCTTACCCAGTGCCAGCCATAATAGACATTATTGTAAATCCAATAGCCTTCCAAGAGATAAATCGCCTTGGAAGTATTCCGAACAAAACTAATATTTCCGGCATAGGCTTCGCTGGGCGAAGAAGGAACACTATAGGTCAAAGGAGCGTTCCAACCATCATAGTTAAACATAAAATTACCCCATTTCCTGGCTGAGGGACAGATAACAATTTTCTTATCCTTGATATAGCCCTGCTGATAGAGACGGCGACACCAGGAGGCATGGGCTGGGTTGTCTCCGCCAGAAGTATTCTGAGGAAATTGGCCGTTCCAGTCCTGACAATATTGAGCCACAGCCAGACCAATCTGTCTCATATTGTTCACACAGGAAGCCCGTCTGGCATTTTCCCTGGCTCGGGATAAAGCTGGCAAAAGCATCGCCGCCAAAATGGCGATAATGGCAATCACTACCAAAAGCTCAATCAGCGTAAACGCTTTCCTGTCCATTCCTGCCTCCTTACTCAGCAAAATCTTTTTTATACCTCCGTTATCTCCCATAAGGTTCCCTGATGGTAATCTTTGATAAAGTCGCTCCTGAATGACCACCTATTTGGCTTAACAGACCAGTCCCTGCTCCTGAAGGTGGTTCTCCAAAATCGTTTACATCCCAGAAGACATAGGTGTAGGCATCATAGGTGAAACCTTTGGCCGTTGCCCACCTGGCTGAGCCATCCAGGTAAACAACATTTTTGCCTTCTTCCCGGAAACCTTTCTTCCCGTGGTTAATATCCCAGCTATAACGGGTGGCGAATATATTCTTGGGGTTATCTGTATTTCTCTTCCAGTCATAGGCATTACTCGGATGCCAAGACAGAGAGGCTTTTCTGAACATGTTATCGGTGTGGAAACCTCCGGCTCGGTCACAAGCCACCACCCGGTAGGGTTTCTCTTTCAGGGTCAAGCCAGGCGCATAGGCATAACTGACATTGACACTCTCTATCAGAAATGGCTGAGAGAGGTCATTCCTGATAGCGATACTGAACGGCGTGGCTTTTCTGCTCGGACAGCTTAGCATCTCCGGACTATTTATAAACTCAGGGAGTTTGCTGGCTGGCCCAGTGGCGCCTGGTACCCGGCCACAAAGGAGAGTGTAGGAATCAAGACTAAACCAGTTTCCTTCAGGCGGAAGCCCCAGGGTTGGATAATCAGCGCTTCTGTCATACACAGGGAAGTTCTCGCCATAATTCTCCGCGTACATAATGGAAGCAAGATAGATGTTTTTCAGATTAGACATGCACACAGACCTTGAGGCTTGCTCTCTTGCCCTTCCCAGGGCCGGCAGTATCAGAGCAGCCAGAATAGCAATAATCGCCACTACTACCAGCAGTTCTATCAAAGTAAACCCTTTTCCCCCGGCTTTTTGCTTTCTCATCCTTCACCTCCCTAAAAGTTTTTAAACTCACTGCCAGCGGCCACCCAGCACATCCCAAGATTTCCAGGTAACCGGAGTCTTTGAGGCTGAAGTTGGATACCACTGCCAGTAAAAGGTTTCCCCACTTCTGATGTTTCTGACATACCCGCCCATAAAAGCAGCATTAATACTGCTACCTGGGTGTCTGGGTCCAATCCGGTCATAGGTAATAGGATTGGGCGGAGCAAAATTAATATGGTCCGGTGACGTAGTAAAATGGTTCCCGCTACCATCAATAAACAGAATACAATCTCCGTAAGAATTGATGACATTTTCTCCTGGCGGAGGACCAACCTTATAAGTAGGGTCAACGTAATCCCAGAGGAAATCCATGGCGTAACTTGGGTACCCGGTTCTGCGACCAACCCGATCAGAAGGGCACCTAAAAACAGCATTCGTTGAGTATGTCTTTCCTCCGCAGTAGGCGGGTAGAACCCAGGGGTCATACCATCTTGGCAGTCTGCCAGCTTCTCCGGAATTAAACAGTCTTCCAAAATCCTGAATGTACATATGAGTTCCCAGCATTATCTGTTTCAGATTCGCCATACAGGTCGCCATTCTTGCCCTTTCCCTGGCTCGGGATAAAGCTGGCAAAAGCATCGCCGCCAAAATGGCGATAATGGCAATCACTACCAAAAGTTCTATCAACGTAAATCCCGAACTTCTCTTCTTGGGCCTCATTTTCGCCTCCTTATGGTTAATCAACGGTGACCGAGGAACAATACTTTCTGCCCTTTGCCGGTTCACTATTAAACTCAGGTGCCAGCAAGATATGTCGGTACTTTGATTCTTTTTTCAGCCTTTTTTCTTTGATTCTCTGGAGAAGGAGTTCGGCTGCGACCTGGCCGATCAACTGCCTCGGTTGCCTGACGAACACTAAATTGAAAAAGCCTTCCGCTGGTGAAGAAATTTCATCAAAAGAAACTACAGGAATATTCTGTCTGGCTTTCTTTGGTAATTCTTCTATCGCTTGGAGAATACCGCGGGTAATCGGCTCATTAGCCGAGAAAATTCCATCTGCCCGGCCTCCGGAGAAAATTTTTTTGGCGGTTTGATAACCAAACTCCTGCGAAAAATCACCTTCAAAAACCAATCCCGGCTCAAAAGGAATTCTCGCCTCAGTTAGGGCTTGCCGATAACCTTGAAGCCGGAAAGCCGAGTTGGAAAAACCGCCTATGTGACCGCATAAAAAAGCGATGGTTTGACAACCTAAATTGAGCAAATACTTAGTACCCAGATAGCCGCCTTTTACTCCATTTGTCTGGACAACATCACACTCTGTCCCTGGCACCCAGGTGTCAACCAGAACAAAAGGAATACCTTTCTGCTTTAGCCATTCCTGGTAAACTGCTAAGTTAGAGTTGTAACTGGGGGCAACAATGATGCCGGAAACACCCTGCCGAACAAATTTCTCTAAGTAAGTTTTTTCTCGTTCCGGATTAGCGTCGTAACTACCCAGGATTAGATAGTAATCGCGGCTTAACAGAAAATCTTCTGCCCCGCGGACAATGCCGGAGTAAAGAGAAAAGGTGATGCAGGGAATAAGAATGCCAATTCCCCGATTATTTTTTCCCCAGGGGGAAATTTCTTCCTCAGGGGAAACAGAACAAACAAAAGTGCCCAGACCAGGAATCTGACGAAGAAAACCTTCTCTTACCAAGTGGGAAATGGCCTTCTTTATGGTAACCCGGCTGACCTGGTAGCGATTGATGAGCTCATTTTCTGTCATCCGCTGGTCTAATTTAAGTCTGCCCTGCTGGATTTTCTCCCTTAAATCCTGATAGACCTTAAAGTAGAGGGGAGAAGCAATGTTTTTCTTATTCATTTAGTAGTTTGTATCATATCATCTTCTTAAGATATTATATCACCTGAGAGGAATCAATGTCAAGTTGGTGCAGTCAGCACTGATTAAGACTCTTCATTTAATCACCAGTTACCAAGGAGTCCTGGGCATCCTGAGCATTTATTTTTCCGGTAGCAGGGGGTAAAGCCAAAAGTCCTCCAAGAAAAGAAATTTTGTCAACCATTGGTGAGTTTTTCGTATAGACTGTTAAATCGGGGAACGATAGCCTTTGGTGTAAATTTTAGATGAGGCAATTCGGAAGATTGACAGGAACAAGCGATATGCTACACTGTTCTGGTATTAAACTATGGAGGTACTTTATGAGAGGTAGTTTGTTATCCTCCCTGTTATTGGCTTGGCTGTTCCTGATTTCCATTCTCCCTGGCGGTTCCAGCGAAAAACAAACCAAGAACGGACCGTTCGGGCCAGATGACGATGTGGTCATCTCCCTCAACACCGCTTGGCCAGAAGGAACCTACCGCGCCAGGAGCCTCCTGATCACCAGCGGCGCCACCTTAACGATTGCCGGCGGCTCCAGCGTCACTGTCTCCGAGACAGTTGTGGTAACAGGCAACTCCACCATCCTGTGCCAAGGCAAGAACACTGGTGCCAAAGTTAACAACCGATGGGTAGGTACTGGTGTCACCATAGAAGCAAGGGATTTCACATTAGATACCGGATGCAAGATTTCCGCGGACGCTCAGGGCTACAACAACCAATGCGGACCCGGGGCCGGCACCGAGTCCACGTATGACGGGGGCGGCGGCTCTCACGGCGGTTACGGCGGCAGCCGGGGCTGGGGCACAGGCGGCCGGGTGTTGTACGGCTCTCCCTTCCAGCCGGTTGACCTCGGTTCCGGCGGCGGCAACGCCTATGCTTCCACCGGCGGCCGGGGCGGCGGAGCAATCCATCTTTCCATCACCGGTATTCTCACCCTGAATGGTGAAATCAGCGCGCGTGGCGGCACGCCGACTGGCGCAGCCGGCGGCGGGGCAGGCGGCTCACTCCTGGTAACTTGTCAGACACTGACCGGTAGCGGCAGATTTGTCGCTGACGGCACCCCGAGGGCAGACAACTGGGTCGGCGGCAGCGGCGGCCGGATTGCTGTTTATTATGGCGACGGTTCCGGGTTCAGTGGTTTCGCCACATCCCAGGCTTCCGGCGGCGGTAACGACGGCGAACCCGGGACAGTCGGTTTCTTTGACACGTCAGTGCCGAATAACGCTCTTTCTGTTTGGCAGAAGTTCTGGATACCCCAGGATACCGACGTTGTTCTGGGAAACCTCACACTCCACCCATTCGCCTCGTTCGTCATGGAAGGCGGGTCGCTGCTGTGGTTGGACGGCGGCCTGACGATGAGTGAAACCGCTATTTTGACTGCCAGGTGCAAGAACATCAGCGGGAAGGTGAATGACGCCTGGTCAGGAACCGGAGTGGATATTTGCGGCCGCAACATCTGGATTGACGCCACCTCGCGCCTCACGGCTGATACCCAGGGGTACCCAGGCGGCAACGCCGGCAATGGCACCGGCCCGGCTGCTGGCGAGTACAGTTCTGGCGGCACCCACGGCGGCACCGGCGCCGCAGGCAGCCAGGGCTGGCCGATTGTCAATACGCTCGTTTACGGAGATCCGACTGCTCCAATCACCCCCGGCAGTGGCGGCGGTGGTTATGACGCGCTGGGCGGCGGCACCGGCGGGGCTGGTGGCGGGGCTATCCGTTTGCACGCACATGAGACGCTTACGCTTGACGGCGAGATCACTGCTTCCGGTGAAAACAAGAACACCGGTCGGGGTGACGGCGCAGGAGCCGGCGGGAGCGTTTTTCTCTCTGCCGGGACAATGACCGGTTCCGGCCATGTTCGGGCCGACGGCGGCAGTAGTCTTTCCGGCCGGGGCGGCGGCGGTGGCGGCGGCCGGATTGCCTTCTACTACCACGACCCGGCGCTGACCTTTCCCCTGGACCATTTAACAACCATACCAGGAACCGGCGGTAGTCCAGCGGCGACTGCCGGGAGTCTCGTCATCAACCGCTCTTCCCTCTTTGAATGGGTGCGGCCCTCGGACAGTCTGTGCCATGATACAGAACTTCTTGCCTGGCGTGCTCTGGCAGTTGACTTTAACGGTACCACTGCTGACATCGCCCTCTATGCGGCTGGGAGTCTTGTTTCTTCTTTGGGAACCGGTCTGCCGGCCGCTGGCACGATGAACTGGAACAGCCGGAGCGTGGCTGACGGAGCCTACGAATTGCGGGCCACCTTCCGTAACGGAACCAGTGGGATCATCGGTTCGGCTTCCCGGAACATCCTGGTGAACAATGCTGCACTCTGGCATTCCGGGACTATGTACTCTTCGGAGACCTGGACAGCCGAAACTGTCCATATTGTTGAGGGTAACATCAGCATCTCCTCTGGCGCCACCCTGACTCTTCAGGCAGGGACGGTGGTGAAATTTGTCTCCGGCCGCAACTTAAGCATCACGATTGAGAACGGAGGTATTCTCACGGATGAGGCCACATCAGACAGCCATGTTGTGTTCACTTCTCTCAACGATGATACCGTGGGAGGAGACAGCAACTTTGACGGCGGGCTTGTCCCTCCTGTGCCTGGCGACTGGTACGGCATTACCATTAACGCCGGCGGCCAGTGCAACCTGAGTGCCTGGTCAGAAATCCGGTACATCCGTACCACCCACAGCGGTACCATCGCCGCCAGCCAGACCTGGAGCGGTTGGGCATTGCACTATATCACCGGCGGTGTCACCATTCCTTCCGGCGTCACAGTCACTATTGAGCCGGGCGCCATCATCAAGTTTGACCGGTACCTGGGCATCACTGTGCTGGCCGGCGGCAGTCTGGTCGCCAACGGAACAAAATCCCAGCCGATCTCCTTCACCTCCTCCCGGGACGATGCCAAGGGCGGTGATACCAACGGCGACGGGAACCAAACAGTTCCTTCCGCTGGCGACTGGCGCTGGATTTACATTGAAGGCCAGGCGGCATTTGAACATTGCCGGTTCCGATACGGTGCCGGAACATCTTCCGGAAGCTGGGACGGCACCGGCGTTATCCGGACAGCCAGTACCGCTTCCTTGACCGTGAGCCGGTGTCTCGTCCAGGAAGCGCTTTTTGACGGCATCCTGGTCTGGGGCGGCACAGCTGATATCTCCAACAGTATTCTCACCGGCCTTGGCCGGGCTATCTGCGCGCATTCAGGAACAGCTAACATCACCAACTGCACAGTTGACGATAACCCGGTTGGTTTACTGCTACACGGGGGCACCCTGAATGTGGCCAATACCATCGTCAGCAATTCCACCACGGCAGGTATTCTGCATGATTCTGGCCCCGATACTATCACCATCCGTTATTCCAACGTCTGGAACCCATCGGCCACTTCAGGCAATTACAGCGGCACGGCTGACCGCACCGGCACCAGCGGCAAC
The DNA here is from genome assembly GCA_023818865.1 of Candidatus Omnitrophota bacterium. Taxonomy (GTDB): domain Bacteria; phylum Ratteibacteria; class UBA8468; order B48-G9; family DSTR01; genus JAMWDF01. Next base: position 10,767 of record JAMWDF010000008.1, on the reverse strand, counting down.
ATCTCTGCCAACCCGGTGTACAAGCGGCCGGAACACCAGAACTACCAGTTGAATTACGGCTCTCCCTGCATTGATGCGGCAGACAATACCGCGGCGGAGACGGATTTCGCGGGAATGGGCCGGTATGACGACCCGAGAACACCGGATACCGGCGTACCAATGCCTGGCGGCGCGTGCGCGGATATGGGTGCGTATGAATTCATTGAAACCGCGGCTTCAGATGTGGACCTGGCTATTCTCTGGGTCACCGGGCCGACATCTGCGGTAGCCGGGGAAACGGTTCATATCTCCTGGGTAGTGGCTAATCTCGGAACAGGCTACGCGGTAGGTCCCTGGCACGATGCAGTTTTCCTTTCGTACCGGGGTTACGATATCTTTGCCGGGGAGGTGCTGGTTGGTGAAGGCGTGATTCTGGCACCCGGGGAAATCCAGGAGTTCTCCACTGAGATTGTCGTGCCAGGCAGTATCACTGGAGAACACCAGTGGAGCGTGGCCACCAATGTCTACGGAGAGGTCTTTGAGGGGGCCAACGCCGCGAACAATCAAACGAGTTCTGTGGCCTCCGTAACGCTGGATGTGCCGGAGATTATTGTCAACGGGCCAGCCGCGACTGGCCAGTTCACCGCGGCCGGGCAATCGCTCTGGTTCCGGTTCACGCCGGCCGCCGGCCAGGATATCCTGGTGAGTCTGGATCTGACAGGTAGCGGCGCAACGGAAATGTACCTGTCCAGGAACCGGATGCCGACGCGCCAATCCTATGAAATTCGGCAGAAGGAAAACAACAGCCCGGATGTCGGCGCGCTGGTGCCTGACACAACGGCTGAGACCTATTATGTCCTGGTCTATGCCCGGACACTGCCCAGTTCCCCGGCGAATTTCACCATTTCCGCTGTCTCGCAGGACCTCTCCCTAACTTCCATCAGCCCAACCAGCGCCGCCAACCTCAATACCACCACTTTCACTCTGCAGGGCTGTCGGCTTAACGCCGGCCTGACGTATGAGTTGATTGATCCCAACGGAACACCGTACGCCGCCCAATCGGTGCTGGTGGTCAACTCATCGCAGGTCTGCGCCACGTTCAATCTCACGGGTCTGCCGGTGGGGCAGTATGATGTCCGGGTGACAGACGGTGGGCAGAGTGTGATGCTGGAAGATGCTCTCACCGTTCAAGCGGCCGGTGTCACGCCCAGGACCAGCCGCGACACGTTGCAAATCACCATGCAGTGTCCGGAGTTCGTGCGGCCAGGCCGGGAAGTCCGCATCGTCATCAACTACCGGAATACCGGCGAGGCGGACCTCACCCTGCCGATGATTACCGTCAAAGCACGAAACGGCGGCATACTGCGGTTCCTGCCGGGCATGACGGCGCCGGCTGACCCGACCAGACTGACATTCCTGGCACCGTGCGTGCAACCTCGTCTGCCCATCTTGCCGCCAGGAGCAGCCGGTTCAGTAACCATATACTACACGGTGCCCCAGCAAGTCGGAACCTGCCAACTGGATGTCTACGCCGAGACATTTGATAATCAGGATTTTGCCAGCCATCCCATTGACTGGAACATGGTCAGTGCGGCTATCCGTCCGGCCGGAGTGAGCGATGAGGTCTGGGATGCTGAGATGACTGCCCAGCGGGCCAGATACGGAGAAACCTACGGCGCGTTTTTCCAGTCTCTGACTGCCCAGATGGGAATGATGGACCGCCCGACCGGCTGGCCGGAGATGGTCTTTGTGGAAGGACGATGGTTCTTCCCGATAAACTTGCTGGAGAACCCGACCGATCTGGTGGTGCGGCCGCAGATTGAACCGAGCGGCGGCAAGACGGCAGAAAAGACTTTCTCTTCTTTGCTTGACCAGATGTTCCCCCTAACAAAGAAAATCTCCACCCCGGGTATCAAGAAAATCTATGTTGTTATTATCGGAGCAAATGATTACCGTGTCTCGGGCTACAGCAATCTGGTGGGGTGCGTGCCTGATGCGAACAAGATGCGCGCGTTGATGACTAAAACATACGATTTGCCGCCGGAAGATGTGACGTGTTTGACCGACGAAGTCGGCGATGATAAGGATAACCTTGACAGTAATAAGGTTAAACAGACCATTCACGACGCTCTGCAAAAGGCCGATGAGGATGATTTGGTGGTTGTCTACAACTCCAGTCACGGCCTGAAGGTGGAATATGGCACTAGTACTTTCAACCCGAATCTCGTATACAACGACACTTCGCAGGTTTTTTATTCCGATCTGAACCAGGAATTCTCCGCTTGCGCCGGCCAGGTGCTTTTCATTTCAGACAGTTGCTACTCCAACTACATCGCCATGGGCATCACTGCCTCTAATACGGTCGCCGTAGGATCGGGTTGGATGCCGGTTGTAGATACAGATACCGGAGGAGCGTACTTTACTATCCTTCTGCAGGAAATCCTAGCAGACCCGCACGGCAATATCCTGGACGCGCTGGAGCGGGCAAAGAAAAGATGGCAGAAGATAAAAACTCCTTTTCCGCATCCATGGGAATACAATGACTCCCATATCAACACCCATGGAATCTCGGAAATTCGTTTGGACTCACCGGGAACGGCCGATACCAAGAAACCGGTCAGCAATTACCTGATCGCCGACACGTTGATGGAAGGACCAGTTAGATGCCGCGGTGTCATGAAAGCGGTTGTGCCCGAAGATCCGAACATCAAGGTAAGAGTCGGCTACGGAGAAGAAGGGTTTGTTCCTTCAGCCGCGGCGCTGGTCTACAGCATTCATTTTGAAAACAAGTCCACGGCCACCGCACCGGCCCAGCGGGTGGTGGTGAGCGATCAGTTGAGTGGTAATCTTGACTGGTCCACCGTGCAGTTTCTGGACATATCCTTCAACGACGCGTGGCTGGCTGTTCCCTCCGGGGTGAAGCACGACCGGATGACCACCACCGTGTCCACCGACCCCTATCCCGTGGAAGTGCAGGTTGAGTTTGACGACAACACCGGCATCCTTACCTGGATCATGCAGTCAGTGGACCCGGCCACGAAGACTCTGCCGGAAGACCCGCTGGCTGGATTCTTGCCGCCCAACGACGATGAGCACCACGGCGAGGGGTGCGTCTCTTTCCTGGTTTGGCCAAAGACTACGTTGGTCTCCGGGGATATCATTCTGAATGAAGCGACCATCTGGTTTGACGAGAATGCTCCCATCAGTACAGCCACGGTCACCAACACTATTGACGACGGCAAACCGGCCAGCACAGTTTTTCCTCTGCCCGCGGCCGTCAACAGAAACAACTTCACGGTAAACTGGCTTGGCGCTGACGCGCCAGGCGCCGGGATTGCCTTCTACGATGTATATGTGTCCACCGACGGCGCTGCATTCACTCTTTGGCTGGGTGGTGTTACTGACACATCAGCCTCATTTACCGGCGCCAACGGACACACCTACGCCTTCTTCAGCCTTGCCCAGGACAATGTCGGCAACCGCGAGGAAATCCCCTTGATTGCCGACACTTGGACGCTGGTGCTGACCGGCGACTTGAATGCGGATAGCGTCACAGATGCCGTGGATATAATCCTCTGCCTGCGGATGGCACTGGGCCTGATGCCAGCCAACAACCTGGCGGACATGAATCAAGACACTGTCGTGAACATCCTGGACGTCATCCGCGTCCTGCGCGCTTGCCTTGACCTGTAATTCTGTATCTCTTATGTGTACCTTGGAGATGGCCAGAAAGACGAAAAAGGCTTTATCCCCAGTTTCCTCCTGGGAGGATTGAACCAGGCAGGCATCACCAAGATGCTGGGAGTGGACGAACTGGTTGAGAGGGATACCTTGCCGGACTGACGCCTTGGTTCCCCTTGGTGCCTGCAATTTCACCACCGAGGCAGATGTTAATTACCTGATGAAAAAACTTTCGGTATTAAAAGAGCCTGTCGCGCAGTAGGATTTGCAAAACATTTCCCCAGAAGGTCAAAAAAAACGCGACACGATCATTTTCAAACCACACCGGCCGGACTGCCGGGACGGTGAGCAGAAAGGAGATTTCATTTATGTGAAAGATTCTCTTGAGGGGATGAGGCTTCCCTTGACGATCGGACAAAAAGAGATATTCAACGGGGACCCGAGCAAAACTAAAATCTTCAACGATGTCCAACAGATTATCCTCTCGGTCCTCAACCTGCCGGTCTGGCCTGAAAGGATTAAGCCCATTAAGAAATTTTACCGACTTAATGCCTTCGGTTCCCGGACTGACCAGTTGTTCCTCAAAGATGATTTCTCAGAGAAGGTCCTTTATTATCACCCATGGCCCACCCCTCACTGGAAGCAACTTCCGATGGAGATGAACTGTATGATGAGAAGGAAAATGGGCAGTACGATTATTAAAAAGCATGACTATGCTAGGAGCCTTAATAAAAGGCGTTTCACATAGAAAAATTAATGAGACAACAGGATATCCTTGCTAATTTTGTTCCGGAGAAACATTTCCATTCCTTATAGGTAGGCTCTGACTTTTCCCCACATTAACGCCCTAATTGGGTTTGTTACTTTAAATTTTGTTAACCGATACCACAGTAGTCCTGTGTGTTATCATTGTAAGGGCTGTTCTAATTTTAGCAGATTCCCGTCAAAGCCATTCTACCATTCTAATTTCACCTGTCAAACTTTCCCATTGCCTCACTAAAAACCTACTGGAATCTTATCCGGTGATGCCTAAAGTTCCTGGAGAAAAAGCCGAGGTGGAGGAACTCTTGAGCCTTCTTGCAGGAGGATTCTACCTTATTGCCTTTATGTCTCTGATGAGTATGACAGCAAGAAGAATTGACACCAGAGAAGGGACAGTAGTACATTGAGCAAAGAGTTAATTGCCAAAGTGCCAAAGGTAAGAGAAAACCAGGAGCGACAGAATGTTCATTGATATTCACTGTCACGCCTACAGAAAGCCGGTACCTTTTGTCACTCAATTCCCTACACCAGAACAGGTTCTGGAAAGGTATGACCAATTTGGCATTGAGAAAGGTTTTCTGTTACCGGTGGTCAGTCCAGAAATTTATTTTCCCCAAGCCAATGAAGATATTCTGGAGATGGTGGAAAAATATCCGGAGCGGTTTGTTCCCTTCTGTAACCTTGACCCGAGAGCCCTGACCAATTCAGTGGATGCTCCTTTAGACCGGGTGCTGCGCTATTACAAGGACCTTGGCTGTAAGGGAGTCGGCGAGATTATGTTGAATAGGCCAATGATGGACCCGATGGTCCAGAACCTCTTTAAACACGCCCAGACGGTGGGGCTACCAGTTACTTTTGACGGCTCTGACCGGATGGGTGGCGATTTTGGCCTTTATGACGAACCAGGATTGCCGCAGCTGGAGCATACCTTACAGCGTTTTCCCCGACTGATAGTGATTGCTCACGGTCCGGTTTTCTGGGCAGAGATTACCCGGCTGGATACCCCAGCTCAGCGAAAATCGGTTTTCCAACCTGACGGTTCACAGGTGTTTTTTGATTATAAGTTAGGCCCTATTAAAGAAGAAGGGGTAGTCCAGAAACTTCTTCGCCGGTATGAAAATCTTTATGCTGAACTCTCAGACGCAGCAGCGGCCTTGGCTCGTGACGATAACTATGGTCCGAAGTTTCTGACTGAGTTCCAGGATAAACTTCTTTTTGGTACTGATTACTGTATGGTGGGCATGCCTTTCCGCGCCATGGAAATACTTCTTCAGTGGCGGGCGGAGAAAAAGATCAGCGAAACAGTTTTCACCAAGATTGCCCGAGAAAACGCGATAGAACTCTTCCACCTGTGAAGGCTACTTCTCTGCCACGGTTATCTTGATGCCCCGGAGTCTATCCAGACAGGGTCTTTTTACCAGGGGCTGGCTCTTCAAAAATAGATTGGCTGGAGTAGTACCGCTATAACCAGCCGGGACACTTTCTGGCTCCAAGAATGGTTCACCGTCATGGTCTAATCTCACTACCCGATAGAAAAGATAGGCTTGGTATTCACCGAGACGGATCGGCAACCAAACCCCTTTGAGAGTAGTACCCACCAATTGTTTTCCCGCTCCGTACTTGTTTTCTTTTGGCAAAGGTAAAGAAACCGTTTCTTTCTCACCGGTAATTTGATTCTCCAGAATGATTTGCCAGTATTCAAGATGGTCAAAGTTGGTCTCAATAATCTTCACCGAAAACTCAACAGGCTGGCTAATGGTTGCTACCCTGGAGACCAGCACATCAGCGAAAAGATACCCATGACGTTCATGGGTGCCGATTCTATGGCGGCAAAGAAGAAATCCTTCCGGCACTTCACTCAAAGGAATCTGCCGGGTGTGCCAGGCTCCGTAAGGTTTAGCCGGAATTAGTTCAGTTTCTCCGGCACTCTGGCGGCTCTGATTTTTTTCTACCCAATGTTTAATAGTCTGCCGGTTTTCTCCCAGAATAACAGTAGCCCCATAAAGCAGCTTGGGTACAGTCAGTTGGTCATTTCGTATCTCCAGAAGACCAGCCAGCCCATCCCGGCTGATATACCCGGCTGTCCAACGCCGGTAAGCCGTTGGTATCCTGATTGTCACCTCAGTTTGGGCTAAGCCAGAATAATTAACCAGCCCAAGCAGGATGAGATTGTTTCGTTTCTGCCTGAGGACATTCAGAAACAGGTCCCGCTGGGGTTTTACCAAGTGAAACTCTTCTGAGACAAGAGGCTTAAGAATCTTGCTTAATTGCTCATCAGAAAAAACCTGTCGGTTATCAGCAACCACCTGTTTTTTTAAATTATCTGGAAAAGCCGAAACTAAATTCTGGGGTACTTTCCATGGTGGTGGTTTTTTCAAGTTATAATATCGGAGAGTGGCAACTTGGCAATCACCCAGGACAATAAGTTTTCCGCCAGATTGCAGATAACCCTGGAGACAAGAAAGAGCCTCAGGGGTAAGATCGGTATTGAAAATCAAGATCACCGGAATTTGCCTGGCCAGGCTTTCTCTCTGGTTGAGGTCTTCCTCGGTAATCACCTCGTAGGGAAAACCCAGGCCGGCTATCTGGTTAGCCAGAAGGAAATGGTTGGTGGTCTGACCTTCGGTAATAGCCTGGTCCAGATGAAAAAGCAAGGCTAACTTCCCTCCAGGTTCAATCCCGGCGTAAAGGTCAAGGTTATCCACCAAGAAAGCCGCTTGTGCCGGAGTATAAGTGCCAGTTCCACCCACCGCCAAATTTTCCGCAATTTCAAGTTCATTGGGGTAAAATTTGCCAGCCGGCCGGCCGTGACTGGCAGCCATAGCAGTTTTGATCAAGGCCTGGTACCGGCCACCACAAAAGTCAGGCACATATTCAGAAGGGCCGAACATATCAACAATATTCTTGCTAGCCAAGTAAAATTCAATCCCTCCATGAGGCTGACTGATAAGACTGAAATTGCCTGCGGTATGACAGAAGGTCTTCCCCTGACTTTTTATCAGTTCATCCTGAAGTTTTTTTCGCCACCAGTAGTAATCTGTCCAGGCTTCAGCCCAGAAGCGGGCAAATTCTTTTCTCACATTGGGGTCAACATGGCCAGCTGGGTCCCAGACTGGCTCGCCAAATTTTTCTTGAAAACGTTTCTCCCAGGCTTTCCGAGAAAAAACATCGTAGCTGGTTCCACTTCCCGGATTGTCGTACCACAGCCCGCTGTAATGACCCAACATCGGGTAAGGAATTGCAGGATTCTTGGCAAAAGGATTTTCGTTCGGTCTATAAGGCACATCAGGCAAAACCTCCTTTCCGGTCAACAACCATTCAATCTGCCTTTCCCGAGCAAACCGGTGAGTTGGCGATAGCGGAGACCCTTCTCTTCTGACCGTCACCCGGTGGCCAGCATAAGCCAATTTTTCATCCCCGTTCCGTTTCCGAGTAACTGCCTGAATAGTCTCTGGCCAGAGCCAGAACCAGTTGTAATTGGTCCTCCAGGCATGGTTCATCCACCAGCCGCCTACCCGAAAATTACCATGTATCCAGGCAAATCGGTCAATATGGTCATCTTCAAAAAAGAGACTGCCTTCCACTCGGACATCAACCGGAAAGCCGGCTTTTTCTATTCTTTCCACCAGTTCAGGGTCATCAGGCCAGTGAGGGGTAAAAGCGTGAATGAAGGGTATTGCTCCTTTTTTCCGGTAATCTTCAAGCAGAGTCAGGTCTGCCTCAATCTTCTGGTTTCGGCCCACCCCGTCTATGTAAACAATTCTGCCTCTCTGGGCCCAAGCTGGATAGTTAGTGTCATCCAGCCAATGAGCCTGAAGAAAAGAAGCACCAGCCAAGAAAAACAAAAAAATCTTTAGGCTGAGAGTCATTCTAGCCCCCTTTTTGCGAAAGAGACCTCATTTCTTCCGCTATTGCCAGCATTTTCACCAATATGGGCCGGGGGTCAAACCGGCGATTGCGTCCCAGTAAGCTTTCGCTCAAAATGTTCTTGCCAGCAAGTTTTTTAACAAATTCTTCCCTTTTCTCCCAAGCAGAAATCGCCCTGTTCAACGCATGAATCACCACTCTCTTATCTTTACCCCTTATTAAAATCCGGTAAAACTTGAAATCGTAATCCGGACCCAACCAGGGAGAAAAATAAAAGGGAGCAAAACCCATATCTTCCAGAGCCAGGCATTCTTTAATCGCGGCCATGGTTAGTTCAGTGTAACGCCACCCCTTAAGGAGAAAGTCCACCCTCCGGCCATAGAGACCAGAGCCAGCCAGCCTTCTTGCCTTTTCCAGGGCTCTTCTTGCTCGGGTGAGAACCTTTTTCGGATATAACCTAGCCAGATGAAGGTATTCGTTCTTTGGATTAATCAGGGACCTGGCCCCTTCCAGGGTACCATCTTCAGTGAGGTTTTTCCAGGCTTGGTTTAGGATTTGGTAGTATTCTTTCACTGCCCGGCCTGCCGGTCCAAAGCACCGGTGAGTTAACTCAGCCATTTCCTTCTGATAACTAAGGCTGGTATCCCAGACAAACCTGGCAGCCAGATAGTAATTTGGCAGATTGGTACCGAAATCGCCAAACATCTGGGAATAAAAGCCTCTTACACCCAGCCGATGATAGGTCTTAAGACTTATAGCTACCAGCTGAGGTGCTATCCGGGGAAGTTCTGGCCAGGCTTGGTTAGAAAGCGCTTCAAAAATAACAATATTCCTGGCTACTTTCCGCCAGGCTTTAAGCCGTTCAATCTCCAGTTTTTTCCTCTCCGGATTCCCCCAGCCCAGGCAGGTAGTGGTCAGCCAAATAATCACATTATCCCTGATTTTCATCCCCTCAGGCGGGTAACGATAAGCGCCGTAAGCGTAAACAATCAGATACTTATCTGGATATTTCTCAGCCAGTTTTTCTGCTATCTGATTGGTAAAGCGAAATACCCTTTCGGACAAATGGCTGGTCAAGCCTGGGCCGCCGTAGCCATAAGCTGGCTCCTCCACATAAAGGTCATAATACTTCAAGGCGTTTTCTCCCTTTTGACACTTTTGACACTCGCAGAAATAATCAACGTCAGCCGGGCACAGGGAAACGGCCAGTAAATGTGGGTCTTCCCAAAGGATTCTCTCCAGGTAAGCAAAAACATGGTCCACGATACCTGGAGCGGAAAAACACATCTGGCTCGGATTAACCCGTCGGCGTCCACAGATTAAAGAGAAAAACTCCGGGTGACTCCGAAAAAGCCGCCGGGGAAGAATTTCCTGGTAAGCATGCCCTCGGTTGATGGGAAAACACATCAGGCCATTTCTTATCTCCCAGTCTCTTAGAGAAGGTTCAGCCCGCCAGGTGAGACTCCGCCAACAAAAATCCGGCTGGTATCTCTTTAGCCCAACTGGCAAACTGATGTCCTGAAGTCTGGGAATGTCTTCTCCCAGTGGACCAGGAAAAAACCATCTGGCCCTTACTGCTTCCTGAAGAAACCTGGCGGCTGCCACCGGGAATATCTCTTCCCGCTCAACCGTTATTTCTACCCGGTCAGGCTGGCAATTTATCACAAAAGCATCGTTGGCAGGTAGAGTAGTTCTTTTTCTGCCTGGCTTAACTAGAAAAACAATTAGTGGGCCTTGTCCTTCCAGAAAAGGCTGCTTAGTAATTGGTAGTTTAACCCCGGTGGCTTTCTTGATTACTCGGATTAGTTCTTGGACGGCTGACTGAAAAAATTCAGAACTTTTCTCCGGAAGATAAACAACACTCACCGGTCTCTTCTTTTTCACTAAGTACACTGGTTGGTTCATGCTCCCAGCGGCTTTACGCATACCGGTATGGTATCATATTAAATGGCGGAGGGTAAATGCTGATATTAGTCATCAGTGATATCCATGGGGATGTATCAGTCTTCCAAAGATTAGCTGAGAAAACTGCTCAGGCAGAGATGGTCCTGGTCTGCGGAGACCTAACCAATTTCCGGGGAAAGGAAGAAGCCGCCAAGGTCGTGAGACAACTAAAGCACTTTTTCCCGAAGGTTCTGGCAGTAGCTGGCAACTGCGATGAAAGAGAGGTAGAAGATTATCTGAAAGAACAAGGTCTCAGCCTTCATGGCCAGGCAAGGGTAATAGAGAACGTTGGTTTCCTCGGCACCGGGTTTTCTTTAGCCTGCCCGGTTTACACGCCGGGGGAGGTATCAGAAGATGATTTCAAAGAAAGCCTGGAGAAGGCGTACGCCCAGCTGCCGGAGAAAATACCCTTTATTCTGGTTACTCACCAACCTCCTTATGGGACAAAACTTGACCTGGTTCATTCAGGTCAACATGTAGGTAGCCAGTTCATCAGAAATTTTATTGAGGAGAAAAAACCCTGCCTTGCTTTTT
>JAMWDF010000144.1 GCA_023818865.1 Candidatus Omnitrophota bacterium | reverse complement strand
TAAGTATAATTTGCGAATATTGTTCTGCTGGAATCCGTTGTCTTCCAAATGTGTTCTGCTTTGCTGCCCAATCCGGCAAAGCTATTTTTTCTTAAATACCCGGGAAGGTTTAAAAGTTACCTTAAGCCTCTCTGGGACCTCTACTTTTTCCCCAGTGCGAGGGTTGCGACCAATAATTGGTTTGCGCTTTTTAACCTGAAAAACACCAAAATTTCGCAGTTCAATCCTTGTTTCCTGAAAAAGCGCTTCCCGAATACTATCCAAAAACGAATCAACAACTACTTTTACTAATAACTTACTTAATCCGGTGCGCTCGGCCACTTTCTCCACAAAATCGGCTTTAATCATTGCTCCCCCCGGTTAGAAAATCTCTTTTTCCCGCATCTGCTTTGAAAGATTGCCGGAGGAGGGAGTCGAACCCTCACGAGGTTGCCCTCACCGGATTTTGAGTCCGGCGCGTCTGCCATTTCACCACTCCGGCTGTTAGCTTATTATACCTTAAACTTTCTCTACTTTTCCATAGTAAAACTGCAGCCGAACAAGTGACTTTTCCTCACCTCCCTTTATCCAATTATCACTTTTCCTGTCTTCTGGTCGTAGAAGAATTGTAGGCCTGGCGGTAACTCTGGCAAGCAGGAAAGATATCCTTCAGTAATTAACTGCTGCAAAGAAGATGGCCACTTACCCTCTTTAACGCTGTATGACTCCACCTTCTGCCGAAGAAAATCAACCTGGCTCTGAAATCTGTTCTTTAGGAGAGATTGCCAAAGAATCGGGTTTACCGGATAATTCATTGCCTTGGCTTTCAGCATATCCTCCCAAGCCCGGTGGTAGTTTTTCAAAGAGGAATAGGCCACTGCTCGATTGTAGTATGCCCCGGCAAAATCAGGTTTGAGTTCAATCGCTCTAGTGAAATCAGCCACTGCCTTTTCGTATTCATTCAGAGACTGAAAGCATAAACCGCGGTTGTTATATGCTTTAGCAAAATCAGGCTTTATCTGGATTGCTTGAGAATAGTCAGCTATTGCTTGTTGGTAATTACCCTGATGATAGAAGGCCAAGCCCCGATTGAAAAGAATACTGGCATTCCCGGGGGAACTCTGAAGGGCAGCAGTAAAAAATTGGATGGCTGCTTGGTAATTCCTTCTGGATAAAGCCTGACAACCTTTGTCAAAATTTGTTTTCACCAGAGGTGATAAGGGGTCAATAAATCCGTTTTCTTTCACAGCAATATACTACCCAAAGTGAAGAAATATTTCAACAATATCCGCAAAAATGGTATAATTAATTTAATGGACCAAAGCATTATTCGGTACAGAATCAGAAATAAGTCTTATCTCTGCCTTTCGCCTGAAGAAGCGGTATCTACTGGAGTAACAGCGGGCGAACAGATAGTGGAACGCGTAATTCTCAGAACTACTCTTGGCTGGCGGTGTCAAGAGTTTGCTGTTATTAGAACTGAACCCATAGAGCAATTAGCTAAACTTGACCCTTTGAAACGTGAGGAACTTATCTTCACGAATCGCCGAGAAGCAATTGAGTTTCTCAATAGTCAGCCGTCAGGACTTTTTATCCTTTGTGCCATTGTTGAAACCCAAACAGTACCTAAGGAAGAAATAGAATCTCCCTCGGAGTTTAACCTTGACAGAATTATCAGTCAGGGATGGACACTATTCCAGAAGCCGGAGGAGGACAAGAAACCTTAAGTCCTGGCGATTGTCATAGAAATAATGAGCCATAAGGAAAAAGCTATCTTCTACCGGCAACTCTCCTTGATGCTTGAGTCAGGTTTACCTCTTTTCTCAGCCCTTGATGCTTTTCTAAACACAAAACTTTATTACTCCACCCAGTTAAAAGTGAGTCGCCTTAGAAATCTCCTCACGGGTGGTCTTAGCCTTTCTAGAGGCCTTAGTGAAGCTTTCGGAGACAGTTTGACCTCTTTGGAAAGGGCAGTCATTACTGTTGGAGAAAGGTCTGGTACCCTCCCAGAATCTCTGAGAAATCTGTCAGCCTATTTTGAGTTTATCCTCAGAACTAGAACCAGGCTGTTTACTGGGTTACTATATCCCATTATCCTTTTACATGCCGCTGTAATTATCCCGGCTATTCCTGTTCTCATTCTAAAAGGTCCTGCACCCTTTCTAAGCACTGTTGTTCCCTTTATTCTTGTCTTTTATGGCCCGTATCTTCTCTGCCGCCTGCTGTCCCCTGGCCGGTTCCAGACAGTCAAAGAATCTGTTGACCGGTGGGTTCTCTTTTTACCAGTAATTGGACCGCTCATTCGCTCTTTGTCTCTTCTTCGCTTTTACCAGGCATGGTTGTGCATATATTCAGCTGGAGTAGACCTCAGAGAAGGACTGCCGCTGGCTGCGGAAACAGCAGGAAATGCTACTATCGCGGCTTCACTTGCTAAGAGTTTCCACCGTCTGACCACCGGGACATCCCTCAGTGAATGTCTGGCGGATAACCCTTATCTCCCGGAAAGTGTTAAGGAACAAATCAAAACAGGAGAAATAAGTGGCAAACTGGAACAAACCTTAAGCTATTTGGTTACAACTTCAGAACAAGAAGTAAATACCTACGTTGATAGACTTTTGACTGTTCTACCAGTAGCGGTTTATTTGCTGGTGGCCGGGTACACTGGCTATGTTATTATCTCATTCTACCGAGGTTATTTCCAGGAAATCGGCTCGCTTCTCCAATAACCGCTGAAACTTATTTCCCATCTTTAACGACTTCTAGTAGCTCCACTTCAAAAATCAAAACCGCATTTGGTCCTATTGTCTGTCCGGCTCCTCTTTCTCCGTAAGCCAGGTGAGGAGGAACAAAAATCCTCCAGGTACTGCCAGTGTTCATTAGCTTTAATGCTTCCTGCCAACCTTTAATAACCCCGGTTAACGGAAAAATAACCGGTTCACCCCGCCGATAGGAGCTATCGAACTCCTGCCCATCCAAAAGTGTTCCCCGGTAATGAACCTTCACCTTGTCGGTTAAAACCGGCTTTGGACCAGTGCCATTTTTCAGTATTTGATACTGCAACCCAGATGGGGTAGTTACTACTCCTTCTTTCTTTGCATTTTCTTCAAGAAACTTGTTGCCTTCTAGCTTGTTTTTCTCTGCTAAAGCTGCCCTTTCCTCTCTCTTCTTTGCCTGGACCTTCTGCAAAAGATCCTGTCTCAATTGATTGGCTTCAGCCGCCGGCACCAAAGGCTCTTTCCCTTCAAACGCATCCTTGATACCCCGAAGGAACCAATCCCACTCAACCACGGTATCCAGATTTTTCAGGGATGTCCCTATCTCCTGCCCCAATGCGTAACTTAACTTACTGACTGGTTCTTTGGGTACCTTGGACACAGAAATATTCGCCTTCTTTTCAGCGGCGGCTAAAGAGGTAATTAGACAAAACCAAATAAACACCGGTAGTATATTTCTCTTCATCTTTCCCTCCATTTCATATCTTTTTCTTATTTTATTCCTAAAGCATCTTTCCTGCCAAATTCTTTTGGGAGAGCTCCCTGATTGAGATACAAAGCACCAGACGGCAATTCAGATGAAAGTAATTGCAAAGCAATTACCTTATCCTCACCCCTAAAGAAAAGTCTGCTTCCAACTGCTCGAGGTCTACTGTCCAGATGAATTTATTCGTCACTTTATCCGACTCTTTTTGCCCAGTTACCACTGGTTGAATTCTTACCCCATTTATTGAAATTTGCTGCCTGCTTTTCATCAGCCGGTTAGTCAATCTTGTCTTTCCTTTCATCGCCAGTGTTCCATCATTCAATGAAAAACCAGGAAAGAAAACCAGCTCCTTTAACGAGTTAACCACCAACGGACCCAGGGCATCCTCAATAAAAATACTAACCAGAGAATCTATTATCATCCCTCTCCCTTTGAATCTAAATGGCAAAGATATCTCCTTATTATCCAGAAGACCGGAGAGAAAAAAATCAACTTGCCACTTTTGGTTATTTCCTCCAGATCCGTTTTCTCCCTGAAAATAAATTTCAGTTAGGGCAACCTGTAGGTTCTTGGATGGAAAGTCCATCATAAGTAACTGCCCATCAGAGATTAAAATCCGCTGGACAATTAAATTAAATCCAGCTGAACCTTTGCCGGGAAAAAGCTTGGCGAGGTAAGAGAAACTGTGGCTCCCGTCAGGCAGAAAAATAACTTTTGCCTGGGGGGAATAAATTTCCAAAGATTTTAAATGCAGTTCTCTTTTCCAAAGAGGTAATAAGCTAAACCAAACAGTCAGACGCTTGGCCACAATAAGTTTCTCATTCTCAAAAACCTTCGGGATAGACAGGCTCAGTTCCTTAATCTCCAAACAACGACTGATCAGACTGGCTCGTAGCTCTCTGAACTCTACTTTCAAACTAGAAATACCTTTTAAGTTCTTCCTTGCAAGCTGCCCAATTAAGATACCAACAGACCGGTCTAACAAGATAATTAACACTAAACCAATTAGGACCACAACGAGAACTTTTCGTCGCCATTGTTTCATCAAAGCTTCTCCGTTTTCTTGAAATAGGCTAGAGCTAACTCTACCTGCCGCTGAAATTTTTCCCAGCCAATCCGCCTGACTGGAGTGAGAGCAAATAACTGGTTGAACTCTTTCCTGTCCAGGGTAGAAAATTTCTTCAATAAACCAGCGGTAATCTGTTCAACTTCGCTGTCTGTGGTAACCTCCGGTGCCCCATTCTGGTTATACGGACAAACTACCTGGCACCGGTCACATCCAAAAACAGAACCGTTTAATAATACTTCTTCCTTCGGGGAAAAACTACTTTGGTACTCTACGGTCAGGTAAGCAATACAACGGTTGGCATCCAGAATATAAGGTCCCTTGAGTGCACCGGTTGGGCAGGCTTCAAGACACCGAGTGCAATCACCACAACGACTTTTCAGGCGGCGATCCGGGGAAAGAGCAATATTCAGCATCAAAGTCGCCAACATTACCCAAGAACCGTAACCTGGAGTAATCAGGAGTGTATTCTTCCCCATCCATCCCAGGCCACTTTCAACTGCCCAATACTTTTCCAGGACCGGACCGGTATCTACACAATAACGAAATCTGACCTCGGGAAAGGTATCTTTTAGTTCTTGCCCCAGGCTCTTGATTCTTTCCCTAATGACTGCATGGTAGTCCTTCAGCCAGGCATAGCCAGCGATAAACCCTGGAAGAATACCTGGTTTTCCCCAGGGGAGACTGAGGCTAACTATTGTTTTCACTTCTGGGTAAAACCTTCTCGCATCTAGCCTTAAAGGCATACTCATTCTAAGCCATTTCATCTGCCCATTGTATCCTTTCAGTAGCCACTCTTGACAATACTGCTGAATTTCCCGCCTGACCTGTCCAGTGGAAGCGAAACCAACCCGGGAAAAGCCCAGTGACAGCAACCTTTTCCGAAGATACTGTTTCAATCTCAGGATATCATCACCGTTTGCCTTCATCTTCATCCTCCAGCAGTTTATAACTTTTTTCGCCTTTCTGTAAATGCTTCCTCTTCAATGAAAAATTCAGTTTTGGTTGGCCGAATACTGAAATCCGTCGCTGGTTTTCCCTGGTTTGACAGTAACGGAATTTATTTGTTATAATAACTTAAGTTGCTGGGAGCAAAGAATGAAAAATGAGCTGTTAACGCTACTTGACTACTGGGAAAAAGAAAAAGGAATTGACCGCACTTTTCTCCTGGATTCACTGGAGAAAGGACTGTTGACGGTTTACCGGAAAAAAGCCGGACTCCCAGAAGGAGTTACAGTCAGAATTGATCGAGAGACTGGGGAGATAAAATTTTTGGACCAGACTGGTCAAGAGATGCAACCACCCAGTTTTCCTTGGGAAAGAATTGCTGCCCAGGCAGGTAAGCAAATATTAATCCAACGAATTAGGGAAGCAGAAAAAAATGCCATTTTCCAGGAATTCTCCCAGTTACAAAATAAAATCATTAGTGGACGGGTGGAACGGTTTGAAGATGGCCATGTAGTTATTTCTTTTGGAAAAAC
>JAMWDF010000143.1 GCA_023818865.1 Candidatus Omnitrophota bacterium | reverse complement strand
AGCCATTTCCAGTTTCCCCTTTCAGCCAGCGATTTATTCTGGCTTCATCTTCCCCAGTCCAGGGCTGAACTTCTTTTTCGGATAAATCATCCCAGCCACTGAAAATCTTGGCCATATTCTGAAAGTAAGTGCCGGCTTTAACTTGTTCGTTTCTCCAGGCAAGAAAACTTTCCCGATCGTAATTTTTTACCTGCTGGTCAACAGCCGGGTAGTTTACCAGGGAACGGAGAAGATGATTAAGCTCAGCAACCAGAGAAGGTTTCTCCTCGGACAGGTTATGAATCTCTTCCTGGTCTTGTTCCAGATTGAACAATTGCGACTGGTAGCCAACGTAAACGACATACTTCCATTTCCCCTTTCTCAACATAAAACAACCGGTAGCCAAGCTTGAATCGTGGCACTCAGCCAGCACCCATTCAGGATGGCGATGGTCTTGACTGAAACATATGGGAATTAAAGAATGGCCGTCAAGATAATCTGGACCAGAATTTTCTGCTAGGTCCATTAATGTTGGGAAAATGTCCACCAGAGAAACAGGCCAATCAACAATTTTCCCCCGGGGAATTCCTGGACCACTGATAATTAAAGGTACCCGGCTGGAGCCTTCATAAGGGGACATTTTATAATACTGCTGATGTTCCAGCGCCAGTTCGCCATGGTCTGAGCAAAAAATCAGGACCGTTGAATCAGCCAGACTTAGTTCTCTAAGTTTTTTCAGAAAGTAACCCATCATGGCGTCTACTTCCGAGACCATTGCCAGATAGACTGTTCTTACCTGTTTCACCAGTTCAGGGGCAAAACCATGTTCCCAATTCTTACAAATTCTTTGCTGCTTTAGAACAGGATGGTCAGCGAGGTCAAACGGTGGTAGAGCCACGGTTTGTCTGTTTATCTTTTTCCAGTAGTAAGCCGAAGTAAAGAAAGGAGGATGAGGAGAGGAAAAGCCCAGGGAAAGGAAAAATGGCTGGGAATCCTGGGCATTTTGAGATAGCCAGACCAGACTTTTTTCTACCTGCTGCCAGTCACTAAGATGAACCCGGGAATCTTCTTCTGGTTTTACCCGGGGTAAAGGCATTCGGTAGTTGGGCCGTCTAATCCAGGCAGAACGGGTCCAGGCGGAAACCCTGGCTCTGAGGGAATGCCGGCCAGAAAGGTGGTCAGTCCGGCCAAAAATTACTGGAAGGTAGCCAGCCGATTGAAGAAAGGTCAAGAAGGTTGGCGTCTTTGGCTCCAGCCCCTTAAAGTTATTCCATCCCTGGCAGTGATGGGTGTACATCCCGCTCCACATGCTTGCCCGGGAGGGTACACAGACAAAATTGTTAGCATAGGTATTCCGGAAGAGCACTCCTTGACCGGCCAAAGTGTCAAGGTACGGGGCTACCTGTCTGCCCGCAGGTTGACCCAGGCAGCCTAATATCCGGCCATCCAGGCTGTCGCATTGGATAAAGATGATGTTAGGTAGTCTTTCCCTGATTCTCATTTCCTGATTTTTCCCACAGTTGATAAAGGATCCGAGCTGAGGTCTCTACGATGTGATAGCCAGCGTAAGGTTCCAGCCTGGTCCAAAGGATAGGCATTCCCGAGTAACCGCCACCGATAATTCCAGGGATAGTGGGACAGTATCCGGAAAAGCCGTTGGCTAACTGGACCACCGCAGTTACCTCGGCCGGGCTTCTTCTCTTGATATCCAGTCCAAACTGGCAGTAAAGTTCACAGGGGTTGGTCACCAGGCCAAAATTCCCAATTCTTACTGCGTGAATCGGCAAAGTTTCTTCAGGGTTGGCTTGGAACTTCTCTTCCAGGGCCAGAAGTGCCCAGGCTAACACATAGTGCCTCCGGCCAGCTTGGCTTTCTCCTTGTTCAACAATCTTTCTGGCTTTTTCTTTTTCTTCCGAAGTGGGGAGACGAATGGCCATCTTTATTTCCTCAGCCGCGGTAGCTAAAATCGCTTCCTTAAACCGGGGCATCTCTTTCATCACTCTCAGAGTTTCCCCAGCCAGGAGTAAGCCAATTTCCGCACATCTCTGTTTATGGGCAACGCGTTTTTCCGGTTGAAGCATATCCCAAGGCGAGGTATCTCCGCTGGCTCCCTGAAGGTAAAGTACCGGGATTTTCTCATCCAGAGCCTGGCGAAGGTAGTATCGAGCAGCTCCTGGAAAATCAGCCGAAACAAAGTCGGCGCTTTCCACTGCCGTGGCATGACAGGAGTTATTGTGGACAATAGCCAGACATTTACCCTTTTCGTCCCAGGCTGCCAAGATAACTTGTTCCGGGTCATCAGGACCTTCCAAGCCGGTAAAGTCTGGCCGGCGACTGTCGCCATACATGGTGTGCGTTCCGTCAGCCCAGCAAAGACGCCTGTTAAACCCGATATGGGCCTTACCTTTCATCCAGCCCATAAATCCTGGCAATGAGGATTTCACTGTTTGCTCACAGCCTTCCACCAGCCAGGTCTTCAGTTGGGAAAGATAGGCCTCGTTCCTGGGAATATCAGGCAAGAGGGCGGTGGTATAAGGTCCGGTATGGGTGTGGGTACAACAGATAATAACGGCGGAGGAGGGCACCCCGGTTTTTACCTCAATTTCTTGGGTGACCTTCTGGATAAACTCTCTTTCCAGCAAAGCCAGGTCGCAACTGACTAAAAGCAATGAGGCCTGATTGTTTGATAGATAAAGAAAATTTGCCTCCAGGTCATCCTTGATCCGAGTACTGATTCGGTTGTAAAGTTGCCCCATCAATCCAGCCCCTATTTCCGGATTGATTAGTTTGGTGCTGGAGCCTATTTTTAGTTCCATTTCTCTCCTCCTTCCTTTTTTGGGGATAGACCTTAATTAAGAAGAGTCCTTGACAAAGAGGGTGATTGGTTGGGTCCAGGCTTTCTGATAAATTCCCGAGTTGGCTGGTAACCAGGGGACCGGACGATTAGAAGTAATCACTGCTCTTACAAAAAGCTCATTCCCAGTTAAAATGTAAGTGGCCCGGTGGCCTCTGACTGTTAGGAAGACCTGACCAATTTCAGGTTTGTAAACAGAGGTGAAACGGACTGGTGCCTTTTTCCCCTGTTGGTCTTCAGCCGGTTGCTCTGAGGGAATGATTTTTTCTGGCTGGCTATCCGCCTTAACCAGGGTGCCAATAAACTCAATGGTGTACTGGGTATTTTCATCTGGCTGAACTTCCACCGTCAGTCTTTTTTCTTTCGGTTCAAATTTGCTCTCTCTTAAGATCACCCCTGTAGAAGAATAGAAGTTTCCTTCCCTGATAGCTTGCAAGATGGCCGACCCAGTCAGTTCTTTAGCCTTCACCATCACAAAAGCTCGTCCTGGATTAGCCTTGTTGGGAGCAAAATCATGGTAGGAGTGAGCATCATCAGTGGCCAATCCGTAAAGCAGAGGTTTTTTCAGTTTCAGTAACCTCAAACTGTTAGCAATATCCCACAATTTTTCTGTTCCTGGATGTTTATCATCTTCTGGGTTATTGGAAATCCAATGATTAGCATTCCACACTTCAAAGAAACAGGCTTCAGTCTCTGCCAGGTCTTCGCCGGTTAAGGCATAACGGTAATTGGGGTGATTGATAAAGACCAATCCCTTTTCTCCAGCGGCCTTGAGTGCAGCTTGGACATTTTTCTTAAGGGTGCTGGCAGCATCGGTGCCCAATAAGGGGTCTATCGGTTGGTTGATATTGATAATATTGACATGAACCGGAACATCCAGGTACTTAGCCGAAAGTTCTTCTCCTTGGATGAGAATAAAACGGCCTGGTTCTTCTATCAACTTCTGGACTTCCTCAAAAGTTCTTAACTGAGCCAGGAGTTTCTCTTCTTTCTGTCTGGTTATCACCCCGTTCTGGGGGAAACGTTTCTGACAGGCAGCCAGCAGCCCATGGTTTTTTTCCGCACTGGTGATATTCGCCCATTTTTCTCCGGTAGCGACAGTGTTGTGGTCAGTTAAAGCCAAGAAGTGATAGCCATTTTCTTTGTACCAGGCGGCGACCATCTCCGGAAATTCCCGGCCATCGCTCCAGAATGAATGGCAATGCAGGTTACCTTTGTACCAGTTTTCGGAAAAGAGGATGGCTGTTAGCCATACCCAAATAATAACGAGAAGACTTCGCCAATATCTTTGTCCGTTTCTTTGGTTCATTTTGTTTACTTTCGGGAAAATGAACGGTGGATTTCCATTCCTTTGGTAATTTGGACTGAAATCGTCTCTTCCCTTTTTAACATTCTAAACTCAGCCGGGGCTAGGACAATTTTTCCCTCATAGCCATTTTGGTGAAGAAAGAAAGAGTGTTTTTTCTTGAAATCAATGTTTAGCAGACAAATTACCTCTGACTCTGGAAAGTAAGAGTAAGCAACAAACTCGCATTCTTGGCCAGGGTGTTTCCTGTCATCGGTAATCCAGACCTGACCGCGGGAAAGTTCGGCCAGATACCGGTAAATGAAACCAATCAAGCCAGGAGAATCAAGAGTTCCACCTGGTCCTTCATCATGGTCCAGCGCTCCTGGGTAAGCCCAGGAATTCAAGAAAAAAACTTCTCCTTTTCCCAATCTATGTCGGAGCAACAAAGGATACATTTCTTCATCGTCTACTGCCAGTATTTCCAGTTTGGAGTCAACCAGTTCAATGGTGCCTAAACAGGTAGCAAAAATACCAAACCGGCGGGGAAAACTAAAGCCAAGAGGATTGTCTTTCCCTGGGGAAGTTGCCCAGTAGAACCGCCGGCCGCGGCCTATTACTTTGACCCCGGCTAACTGAGAGAAATCTCCTTCTCTGACCAGTTCTTTGACCGTATACGAAGTATAGTTCCGAGAGGTATTGGTGGAAAGATGGGGGATGGAAATAAATAGCCGGCCGCCCCGCCTGACAAACTCCGTAAGAATCTTGTATTGCTTTTCCGAGGAAGTATTCCAACCAGCGAAGAGTAAAG
Source organism: Candidatus Omnitrophota bacterium (assembly GCA_023818865.1). Classification (GTDB taxonomy): domain Bacteria; phylum Ratteibacteria; class UBA8468; order B48-G9; family DSTR01; genus JAMWDF01. Next base: position 1,104 of record JAMWDF010000143.1, on the reverse strand, counting down.
TTTGGTAATTGTTGACCAAAAAATCTGCTGATATTCTATCACCGGCGAAACTGACAATATCTACCTGGCCATAGGGCGTACCAGACAAGAATCGGTTATGATAGGGAGCCAAAACTGGTGGACGGGGAAAGAAAACCTTCTTCACTATCTCCCAGCCTTTTTCCGGAGATGCCTCAAACCAATCTCGGTTTAAGTAAGCCAGCCGGTAGGCGCCAGCCACCGCCAGGTTGGGGTGGTACTGATGGTGACAGAAATCCAGATTCCCTTTGGCGATGGCAATGGTAGTTTCCGGTTGGCCGGCCGGTGTGCCGCACGCTTTTATGAATTCGTAAAAATCAGAGGACACCTGGCGATAACGGCGGCAGACTGGACTCTTATAATTAATGTGACGGTAATATCTTCTAGCTATCTTGACAAAAGGAGCTACCAGCTCAGGGTCGGTCCGGGAGATGTTCCCTAGTTCCACTCTGGGAGTCTTAAACATGGGCGAGTCAGTACATAAAGAGGCCTGGACAAACCAATTACCGCTCTCGTTAACCATCAGTTTGCAGCCACTGAGATATTTCAAGAACATCGCGCAGGCCAAAAGGTCAAATTTGTAAGGAGAATGATAAGGAATCCAGGAATAGTGTTCGTGCGCCAGATGGGCGCCCCATAAAGGTAACCGGTGTTGTCGGTAAAGACCTCTAGCTAGGGCAGAAGCAATATTGAGATGAGAGAAGGCAAAGTCCTCTACCACCGGGATATCGGTTCCAGCAAGAATCTCGTAATCCAGATGGAAACTGGCGCTGGTAGAAAGGATGTAGCCCCATCCGTTTTTCCGCCGACTCCTGACTTCCCTGGCTACGGCTTTCATTAAGGATGTAGCCAGATCAACCAGAGAAATTTTCGCCAGATTCTTGCCTATCAGATGGGGATTATCCAGACCGCAAGAAAACTTTTCGCCGTAATTGTATCCGAGGTAAAACTGGCCGGCTTCCCTTAATCGTTTTGACCATTGAGGTAACGCCTGGGCGTAAATGATGGCTGTATAAATACCCTGCTGGCCGGCTTTCTTGACAAAATCAAGCATCCCCGCCCCATAACGACCGGCGTATTGGCGAT
>JAMWDF010000142.1 GCA_023818865.1 Candidatus Omnitrophota bacterium | reverse complement strand
TGTTTTAACAAAGCTAATCTCCAGATCGCCCTCCTGCGAAAAAGTGGACTACCGGCTGGTTATGGTGTCTCTCTAATCCACCGAGAAGTTTTCCAGCCACTTCTTCCGGAGGACCTTTTCCAACTGGTGAGTGAACCTACCGTGCACGTTTATGCCTTTTGTTATCTTGATAGCCGCTGGGTGGCCTGTGATGCCACTATTGATGCAGAACTTTACATCGCCTTCTATCAGGGCAAACCTGACTGGGATTATTCACCTTGGGATGGAGTGGCTGACTACCGTCTGAGCCGGGCTTATCTAGTAGAAGAACAGGGAATTTATAGCAGCATAGACCTGTTTCTTCTTCAGCCACCTCGTTTCTGGACAGATGAATTTCTTTCTCGGGCTAATTGCTTTCTGGAGGAAAATATTCGAAGAAAATTAGGGCGACAAGAAGGGGAAGTTACCTGAAAGGATAAAAGCTTAAAGCCGTATCAAACATCGCTAATATATTTTCTGGCGGGGTCCCTGCCTGGATGCTGTGGGATGGTCCGAGGATATATCCTCCTCCTTTGCCAAGAATACTTATTAGTTTTTTCACCTCTTCTTTCACCTCATCTGGCGTGCCGAAAGGCAAGGTCTTCTGGACGCTTACCCCGCCCTGAAAACAAAGACGGTGCCCGAAACGTTCTTTGAGATATACCGGATCCATACCGGTAGCATCAAACTGCAGGCTCTGGAGAATATCTATTCCCATGTCAATCAGACCTTCCACCAGGCTGATTACTGCTCCATCTGAATGGTAAATGACCCGGGCACCGTAGTTATGAATAACCTGGTTTAGCCGAACATGGTGGGGCTTAATAAATCTTTCCCACAAGAAAGGAGAAATAAGTAGACCATTCTGCCCGGCCAGGTCATCGGCTGTGAAAGCCAGGTCTATTCTTCCCCGGCCAGCCGCTAACATTTTCTGAAAGTGGTCTACCATGAAGTCAGCCACTTGGGTGAGAAGATACTCAGCCAGCTCTGGTTCTGTCATAAAATCCAGGAGCAACTTATCCAATCCTCGCATGTACCAGGCTGTTTCAAAAATGTTCCCGTTGGCCACCATAATTGCCCATTGGCCAGTTGTCTCTAGTTGCTGGATATCTTGAGCGATCGCCTGATAATCAAAGAAGGATGTAGTTGGCCAACGGTATCTCTTCAAATCATCAATTGTCTGACAGCTGCCTAACGGATAATAAACAATCTCTTCATACCGGGCCAACCCAGCGGCCACTGGTTGTCGTTTCACTCCCCAGAGATCAGTCCCGGGCGGCAAGGCTGGTCCGACATACCGAGGCGAAACCGTTCGGATATCTAACAAGCTATTTAGGTATTCAGCCAGGGATATCCGCCGATAAGTTTGCAGATGATCTTCTAAATTCTGCCTGGCCGGTTCGTTTATCCCGGCACAAACCATAGCAATCGGTATTCGGTCTGTCTCTTGATGAGCCAGGGCTAGATTTACCCTTTCTCTTGGAGAAAGACAATTTTTTTTCATTGCCAAGATTTCTTCCCCGGGATAGAATAACTTTAACAGAGGTCCCTTTGTCAAGTAGCCGCTTCAGCCTTTCCCGGCGGAAGGAGGTTTAGCATGTTAACTACAGGGCTAATTGCCAAGTGTTTCCAGGCCGCCAGTATGCAAAGATGGAACGATCATATCCGGCCAGTAGAACTTTCCGAACTGGATAAGCAGGCCCATAAAATGATTCTGGCTTATGTGATCGGCCGTTTTGAGGAGATAGAAAGAGGCAGCAAAATTAACTGGCGTCAGCTTATTGAAGGCGGCATTTTTGAGTTTCTTCACCGAGTCATCCTGACTGATATCAAACCACCGGTGTTTCACCGGATGATGCGAGAAAAAGGGAGAGAATTAAACCAGTACGTCTTCGGACAATTGAAGCCAGACTTGTCAGCCGTAGGCCATAGTTTTTGCCAGCGTTTCCAGGAGTACTTCCTCCAGCCAGAAGTGGCCCGCTACGAAAAACGCATCTTAAAAGCGGCTCACTACCTGGCGACCAACTGGGAATTTAGAATTATCTACAACACTTGCCAGTTCATTTATGGCATAGAAAAAACGAAAGAAGAGATTGAAAATGAAATTGAAGATTACTACGACTTAGTTGGCGTTCAGAAAATCGCTTTAGGGAAAAAATCTTTTGGTTTCATTGACCTCTGCGGACAACTGCGGTTTCAACAGCGCTGGGCTCATTCTCCCCGATTGCCCCGGACCTCTGTTTTAGGTCACATGCTCACAGTGGCTATTATGGCTTACCTTAGTGCTCTGGAAGTAAGACCTTGTAATCGTCGGCTTTACAACGACTTTTTTGCGGCCCTGTTTCACGACCTGCCAGAAGTGCTCACCCGGGATATCATCAGGCCGGTGAAAAAATCAGTTAGAGGTCTGGATGAAATTATCAAGGAATACGAACAACTCCAATTAGGCGAGAAACTGATGCCCTTGCTTCCTGAGACCTGGCGGGAAGAAATGAGGTTTTTCACCGAGAATGAGTTTGAGAATCGGATTCGGGTTGGCGCGCAGACAAGAATCTTGTCCGAAAAAGAGATACCTGACCGCTGGAACAGAGATGAATACTCCCCAGTGGACGGGCGGTTGATCAAAATCTGCGATGACCTGGCTGCCTTTGCGGAAGTGACGCTCTCCCAAGCCTACGGAATCAGTTCCCGGGTAATGGAAGATTCACGGCAGGATCTCTTGCGCCGGTACCAGAAGATGAGAGCTTGTGGGATGGACTTTGGTGAACTCTTTAGGCAATGTCAGGTCTCCCTTTCTTCAGTCTGATTGACCAAAGGGTCAACCAGCCCTGCTTTTCTAAACCCCTCAAGCCGCAGCTGGCAAGCCGGACAAACACCGCAAGGTTTTTCCCCTGACCGATAACAAGACCAAGTCAGAGAAAAGTCAAGGCCGAGCTCTAATCCCTTCTTGATAATCTGATCTTTTGACAAATGGAGCAACGGAGCCCGGAGAACCAATTTCTTTCCGCTGATTGTCTTTTTTAAGGCTAGGTTAATTAATTTTTGAAACTGTCTAATATATTTGGGCCGACAATCAGGATACCCTGAGTAATCAATGGAATTAATTCCGATAAAAATAGTCTCGGCATTTAGGGCCTCGGCATAGGCGAGACCATAACTGATAAACAGGGTATTTCGGCCAGGAACGTAGGTGGAGGGGATAAACTTAGTAATTCTTGTGGGAATTTTTTTCTCAGGGTTGGTCAACGAGGAACTCTCAGGGAGGAGATACACGCGAATAATCCAGTGCTCTTTGAATTTTAACCAGGTGGCGATTCTTCTGGCGGAAACAATTTCCCGGCGATTTTTCTGACCGTAGTTGAAAGTCAACCCATAGAGAGAATAACCTTCCGCTTTAGCCACTGCCGCCGCCACAGCACTATCCATCCCGCCAGAGAGTAAGCAGACTGCTCTTTTCATTTTAGGCCAATTACTTTGTGTAACTGCAGACGCAGAAAATATCGTCTGTCATAATGGCGCATCAGAAAGCCAGTAATCAGCTTAATCGCCTTTGGACTGTTATTCACCGGCTGCAAAATCACCGGACAGGGGAGATTGCTGTCTATCAAATTGAAATCTGATCCTCTGGTAATTACATATTTAAACTCGCTGGCTTTATCTCGGAAGTGCCTGTCATACCCGGCTGGATGAAATTTTCTCCCTTCCCTCTTGGGGCTGACCGTTAACCAGTCAAGATTAACCTTTTGCCAGATGGTGCCATTGGTTTCCGCACTTACCCAGTAACCGGCTTTCTTTAAAGCCATCACCAAGGGGGCCAATTTCTGTCGGAAAGGCTCTCCCCCGGTCAGGCATATCCGGGGACACCCGTGACGGCTCACTTCCTCCATTATCTCTTCCAATCTCATTTCTTTTCCGCCAGTGCGGGCAAAGCGGGTATCGCAGAAACTGCAGTGAAGATTGCATCCTGAAAAACGAATAAAAACCATGGGTAAACCCTGAAGCCAGCCTTCCCCTTGCAAAGAATAAAATATTTCCACTACCTGATAGCTGATTTCCTTGTCACTCATGGTTTTGCCAGGGTGTTTCCCTATTCAGAGGGCGGCGGTGGTAAATTACCTGTTCTCTCTGTTGGCTGTAAGGGTCAATAATGGTGATGCTGTCCTCACTGAAGGCGGCGGTCACCGGAGTTTTACCTGAAGTCATCAGATACTGGTAATTTTTCTCAGCCACTACTGTGGCTGCTTCTATGGCCATGGTTACTGACCGCTGGCTAGCAGCCTCCGGATAACTGCCTGCCAAACTTTCCTGGTCTTCTTGAAAAAATTTTACCCGGCTTATAGCCAAAAGTCCGGCGACAATAGAGGCTTTCCCGTAACCAAAAACTTCCCGGTAACCCTGAATGTTTTTTATTCTTCCAGCGAAAAACGGATTCCTTGTTCTGGAACCATCTCCCATAACTGCTTCCCGATAACCACGGTCTTGCTGGTCCACCATTCCTCGGCCCAAAATACCATAAACTTCAATTTCTTGATTTACCGCACCTTCAAACTCAGGTGGATTAATCCAGGCGTTGTTGAAGTCACCCCTCAGGCCATTGTCATAAGTGATGTTAACATTAAGGGAGTCCCAGGCATTGAGAGCTTCCTGCTTCGGGAAGGAAGACAGGGGCCGCTTTAGCCGCCGGGCAACTTCCTTCACATATTTGTCCCAGTTAACCAGGAGGTTTTTTTCTCCAGTAGCAAAAAGACTTCTGGGAAAAACGCCCAGGTAATAGGCAACCACATCCAGCCAGTGAGAACCAACATAGGCAAAGGGGTTAGAATGCTCTACCCACTCAAAAACTTCAGTGGAGACAGCCAGCGGCTCTTCCAGGACCGCCCGAATGCGGTAAATCTTTTCATATTTTGTCAGGCAACTACTCATCAGATCACGAACAGCCGGGTCATAGCGTTTATGCAGGTCAACCGCTACCACCAATCCTTTCTCTCTTGCTTTCTCAATAATAGTATCAGCCTCAACGGTTTTTAGACACAGGGGTTTTTCAGTGATAACGTGCACACTCTTGTCCAAAGCCGCCAGAATCGCCTGGGTATGAAGGTGGTCCGGCATAGCCACAAAAAGAACATCCGGCTCTTCCTTTTCCAGGATTTCCAGGTAAACCTGTTGCCCGTAATAGGGTGTGATTGGACATCCCGGTAACTCATTTTTGAAAAAATTTGCTACCTTGCCTGCAGTGCCTTTCTCCGGATTTCTTGTTCCCACAGCCACTACCTCTACTTTTATATCAGCCACCTTTGGTGCCCAGTGGGACATGCCTATTGAAGACAGAGCCCCAGCCAATCCTCCCCGGCAAAAATCCACAAAAGACTGACCGATAACATCCTCAAAAAACATCCCTCCGCCCAGAATAGCGACTCTAAGTTTTTTCTGCACAGACTTTCTCCATTTATAAAAGCATAGTCTGATTTCAAAGCTAAAGTCAATCTGTTTTCTTCTCTTGGCCTTGCCCCGGAGAAAAAAATCTGACATAATTGGTGGATAATGAATAAGTGATGACAACAGCCCCTGGTTAGGAGGAATAGTGAAAACAAATATCCGGGTAGTGGAAACAAAGGTAACTTTTTCTGATGAGAAAGCGCGGGTACCGCTGAAATTTGGTAAGGTGGTTATGGAAGCGGCAAGCTATGCCGAAGTAGAAGTAACAGTGGAAAATAAACTCGGGAAGACGGCCAAAGGGTATGGTGGAATTTTCCTTTCTCATGTCTGGGCTTTTCCTACGTCCAGTGTCTCTCCAGAAATTAAAGACAGGGCGATGCGTGATTTTGTCCTTCAGTTCGCCAAGAAGGTTACCGAAATAAAAGATTATCTCCATCCCGTGCCGCTTTTCTTAACTTTGGAACCGGAACTGGCGACAATGTGTAAGCAAACAACCGCCCTTTACCAATTTCCTGAAGACTTTCCTTTTCTCGCTGGGCTGGTTTGTGCCTCCCCGGTAGATGCGGCTATCCATGACGCTTTTGGGCAGGTTAACCAGATTTGCACTTATGATGGTTATGGCC
>JAMWDF010000141.1 GCA_023818865.1 Candidatus Omnitrophota bacterium | reverse complement strand
GGCACCAGCTGGGTAAATGATAGCGCCAAAGGAAGTAATACTCCTGGGAGCATAACGGTCCATCACCCAGCCAGAAAGGTTCATCAACACAGCGATGGAAAGGTAGCAGACCCCATTGAGAAAACCAACAGCTGTGCCCACGGCTTCAGCCGGGTTAACCTCTCGGACCGAAGTACTGAAAACCAAAGAGGCTCCGGAAGAAAAACCTAAGAGCAGATAAGGCAAGAGAAAAAATTTCCCCAAGGGGAAACCGAAAACACCCATGACCAGCAAGCTAACTGCTATAAAACAGAGACTGGTAGCCGCTACCATAATCGGCTTTCTCCGGTTTAACGCCCTGGTGCCAAAACCAGCCAGAAGGGATACTCCCATAGAGACAAAGATCATCCCAAAAGTAAAACTGGTAGCAGTCAGAGAATCAAAACCGCTAAAATCTTGAAGGAATTTCCGGCCTAGCATCGCTTGAAGGAGGAAATAGAGGGAAAAGTTAATCACCGCAGAAGTGATGATGGGAAAGGCATTGCGGTTGGTATAAACCTCCCACATCATCTCCCCGGAAAAACTTTGTGCCTTCTCCTGGTTAAACCCCACCTTCATCTTTGCCAGAAAAAACGCGGCCAGTAAAAAAAGGCCATTAACTACTGACAACCAGAAAAAGGTAGCGCGCCAACCGGCCAAGGCTACCAACCTCTCCAAGGGCAGGGTACCAAACAGCCCGCCAGAATAACCCAAGAAAAGGGCTACTCCCAAGAATACCGGGAAATCCCGGCGGGAGAAAAGTTCGTGGAGCGCTTTGAAGAGACAAACATAAATTAGACTGGCGCCAAAACCCACCAGGGCCCGGGAAGCAAAGAGAATGCCTAATTCTGGAGCCAGCGAAAAGGCGAAAGACCCAGCTGTTAGCAAAACCCCTCCTGTCAGAAGAACCTTCAAGGACCCAAACGCATCAGAAAGAATTCCAGCAAAAAACTGCATAAAACCGTAGATGTAAAGACAGAGAGTCCCTAGGCTAGCCACGCCGCTGGCTGAGAGGTTAAAGCTGGCTTGAAGTTCATTAAAGATTGTCCCTGGGACAGCAATTCGGTGAAAATAGGAGAAAAAGTAAAGGCTGCAGAGAAGACAAAAAAGGGCTATTCTTACTGATTCTTTCAGCTTTTTCATCTCTTCTTCTCTTTCAGGGCCACAAGCCGCTTGGTCAAGGCTTCCGGAAACTCAGCCAGTGGTCCCACCAGCTCCTGACAGTTGGGCAAAGATTCTTTCATAACCCGAAAAGAACTCAACAGTCTGGCATCAAACACCATGAAGAAACCGTAGTCGCTTTTTCGGCGAATCAGTCGGCCAAAAGCCTGGCGAAAGGCAATGGTGGAAAGAGGCAACAAATACTCTTTCCAGGCATTGCGGCCCTGAGAGAAAAGGTATTTTCTCCGGCCAGCAATCACCGGGTCATCCGGACTGGGAAAGGGCAACTTCTCTAAGACTACCCCAGTCAATCCAGAGATATCCACCCCTTCCCGAAAACTCTTTGTGCCAAAGAGGACTGTGGCTTCAGAAGCCTGACTTAACTGTTCGGCAAGAGCCCTCCGGTTACCATCTATATTCTGACAAAGAAGAAGAATGTTCTCCTTTTCCAGAGTCGGCTTTAGCCAGGCATAAACTTTATTCATTCTTTCCACGGAATTAAAGAGAACTAAAATTTTCCCTCGGGTAGCTTCGGCTGCTGACAAAATTCCTTGGGCAAGAGAATTGAGGAATTCTTCCGGCTCCTGGTGAGAGAAAGCCGGAAAATCATTCGGAACAGCCAAAAGAGCTGAACGCTGGTAATCAAATGGAGAACCTAAAACCTTCACCATCACCCTTTCTGCCGGTAAACGGTTTGCTCCCAGCCGGTCAAGAAAATAACGAAAATCTCCTGCCACGGTTAAGGTGGCCGAAGTGAAAACAATGCTTTCCAGGTTCTGGTAAGATTCTGCTAGCCATTTTCCTGGTTCCAATGGGGCCGCTTTCAGTCTCCAGATTGTCCCTTCCGGTTTTCCCTTTTCTACCTCCAGCCAGCCAACATACTCTGGGTCATCTCCAGCAAGAATGAATTCTAAGCTTTCCCTAATCTTTTCCAGCCGCTCCAGAATGGAGGAAACTGTTTGGCTGGCTTCCAGCAAAGAAGCATTTTTAACAGAGGCTGAACTTATCCTTGGGAAAAGACCTTTAAGTAACTGCTTCAATTGCTTCCAGACAAGCAAGAAATCCTTGGCTTTATTCTTTAGGGAGGACCACTCAAAAGTTAGTTTTGCTTCCGAAATCAGAACAGTCCGGCAGTCTTTCATTAGAGAAATAACCGCGCCGGTTAAATCCGGAATAACCTGTCTTTCCAGAAATTCCAATCTTTCCCGCAATGTCTCCCGGAGTAATCCTGCCTCTTTGCGCGACAGAAATCCTTCTTTGCTCAGGGTTGACCAGACTAGTCTCATCCGGTTATACGGATTTTTTTCCTTCAGCCAGGCAAGCACCATTTCCACTTCCCTAAGAGAGATTTCCTGAGAATAAACTTCAGTAGCCACATCCTCAACATTGTGAGCCTCGTCCAACACCAGACAGGAAAACGGCGGAAACCATGCTGGTTTCTTCAAGGTTAAGGCGTGGTTGGTGAGAATTAAGTCAGCTTGGACAGCCTTCTTTTTCATTCTCTGATAGTGACATCTCTTAAACCAGGGACAATGACGATGGAGACAATTTCCCTCTTCACTCCGGACTTCCTCCACCAGTTCTCTTAACCCTGGAATTTTGTTTAGACACCAGCCGCTGATTTCTTCCAGAAGGCCGCTGTTTGTTTGGTCTATCCAAGAAGAAAAGTAAGCCAGGGCTTTTCTTTCTTCCGGGAAAAGTGGCAGTTGCTGTCCAGTCAAGGCGGGCCACTGACGCAAGCAGACATAATTTTCTCTGCCTTTGACCAGACAAGCAGTGAAGTTTCCTGGGAAACACTGCTGGAGAAAAGGTATCTCCTTGTGCCACAGCTGGTCTTGAAGATTCTTGGTGTTGGTGGAAATGACGATTTTTTTCTGAGCCTGATGGATGTGGTAAAGACAAGGAAATAGGTAAGCCAGAGATTTGCCTACGCCAGTACCCGCTTCAATGAACAGATACTTCTTTTCTCCAAAGGCTTGCCAGACACTTTGGGCCATAGCCTGTTGTTCTGGTCTGACTTCGTAACCCGGCCAATTTTTTTCTAACAGTCCACCCTGGGCAAAAAGAGAAGAAAACTCCGGCCACCTGGTTGGTCCTGGCTTTTCTGTTGCGGAAACTGCTTGCTTATCTTCTTGACTTGCTTTTTCTTCCTTCAGATATTTAACCAAATCAATTAGGATTTCTCTTATCTTCCAATCCGTTCCAGCCAGAAAATCATTGATCCGCTCAATTCTTAAAGCATCATCTGGTTTAACAGTATCCAGCAACCGGCACCAGAGTTGGTAAGCGCTCTCGCAGTCGGTTAACGCCCGATGGCTTCTTCCTACCTGGCAGGAGAAATGTTTTAGAAGGCTGACCAGAGAATAATGGCCAAGACAGGGAAAAAGAAGGCAGGCCAATTCCGCGGTGTCATAAAAAGTGTTACTGAGCTCAAGGCCGTGCGAGCGAAGAAAGTCTCGGTCAAAATAAATATTGTGGCCCACCACTGGAAATTGGCTAATAAAACTAGTCACGAGCGGTCTTACTTCCGTCCAGGCCCTCCCTTGTTTGTTAACCTCTTCTTGGCTAATGCCGGTTAACCGCTGGAGGGAAAGGGGAATTGGTACCCCAGGGTTGACCAGAATGTCAAACTTACTAACTACCTGGTTCCTTTCAACCTTCAGACAACCAACCTCAATGATGCTATCCTTGTGAGCATCCAGGCCAGTTGTCTCCAGGTCAAGAAAAATCAAAGTCCGGCTACCATTGATAAAACTGGAAGCATTCATTCTTTTAGTGTAACATGGAATATGGCAGAACAGAGACCTGGAGGGTAGGATGTGTCTGGCTGTGCCGATGAAAGTGGTGACCGTCAAGGACGGAGAAGCGGTGGTAGAATTAGGGGGAGTAAGAAGGAAGATCCAGATTGGCCTGGTGGACAATGTTAGGCGGGGAGATTATGTTATTGTCCATGCAGGGTTTGCCATCCAAAAACTTGATGTGAAAGAAGCGCGAAAGACCTTACAGGTTTTAAAGCAACTCGCCAGAAAAAAGCAAGCCTGATTTTTCCCCAAGCAGCCTCTTGTCGCCATCTATACCCAGTTAGTTCGGAGAATTCATCTCTTGACACAATCAGCTGGTTTTTATAAGATACCAATTATGGCGGAATCTTCCTATTTCCTGGATACCCTTCACTTCCAACCGAGGCAGCAGAAGAAATCCTTCTTTCCCGGCCGGCGGAGACTAAGAGAAAACGGTTATCCTGGTATAATTTGTCTGGAGGACTATGCCCCAGTCTGATATTCGCCCTGATGATATTTTGGAAAGCCCTTTTTGGCCGGAGCCGGTTCGGGTCCTTACCATCAGAGCGATAGGCAGCCGCTGGAAAATTGAAGCCACAGGAACCAAGACCAAACAATTCTACTCCCGGATTCTGGCGCCAGCTGACCTGGCCCAGGTGCAGATAGCCTCCCTTGCGGTCACAGAAGGCTGCGGGAACCCAGAAGCCTTTTTCTTGGCGATGGAGGCTCATCGCATCCGCTTTGCCTATCAGTTTGATCCCTTTTTTGCCATCAATGTCTCTCAAGTTGATCCCCTGCCGCACCAGATTGAAGCAATCTACCATTACATCTTGCGGAATCTGCGGATTCGTTTCCTTCTGGCTGATGACCCTGGTGCAGGCAAGACCATTATGGCTGGGTTGCTTTTGAAGGAATTGAAATACCGGGGCTTGGTCCGGCGCACGTTGATCGTGGTTCCTGGTCATCTGAAAGATCAATGGCGCCGGGAAATGAAAGAACGTTTCGCGGAATCATTTTCTGTGGTGGACCGCGCGGTCATGGGTGCCACCTGGGGTCGGAATGTCTGGCAAGAAGAGCCCCAAGTTATTACTTCTATGGATTTTGGCAAGCAGGCTGATATTATGGCGGCGCTGGCTGAAACCCAGTGGGATCTGGTAATCGTGGATGAGGCTCACAAGATGGCCGCCTACCGCTACGGAGAAAAGACCGAGAAGACCGAGAGATACCGATTCGGCGAATTACTTTCCCGCATCAGCCAGTTTTTGCTGCTGTTGACCGCGACCCCTCACCGGGGAGACCCGGAGAACTTCCATCTCTTCCTTGACCTTTTGGAACCAGGGATGTTCGCCAATACTGATATGCTTCAGGAATCAGTGCAGGACCAGGATAATCCCATTTTCCTCCGCCGGCTAAAGGAAGACTTACGCAATTTTGATGGCCAGCCGCTTTTCCCTCCACGATATGTCTTCACCAGGGTGTATCGTCTCAACGATGAAGAGAAACGCTTGTACAACGCGGTCACCCTGTATGTGGAAAAGTCCTACAATAAAGCCCTGGCCAGCGAAAAGCGTAACGTAGCCTTTGCCCTGCTCATTCTCCAGCGTCGCCTTGCCTCCAGCGTACGCGCGGTCCGCCGTTCTCTGGAGCGGCGCAAAGCCCGGTTGGAGGAGCTCCTCAAATTAGGCCAGTGGTTAGCCAAAGCAGGTCGGGTGGAGGAAGAGACGTTGGAAGACTCACCAGAAAAAGAACGACTGCAGAAGGAGGAGGAACTGGTTGAGCGTCTGACCGCAGCGGAGACGCGCGAGGAACTGGAAGTGGAGATTCAAACCCTGGCTGACCTGGTGCAGTTAGCCCGCGAGGCTGAGAGCCACGAGATTGAAACCAAACTTAATGAGGTACACCAAGTGATAGAGGCTGAGAACATTAAAAAGCGCCGTGAAAAATTGCTAATTTTTACCGAAGCGCGCGAAACAATGGAGTATCTGGCTGAAAAATTGCGCGGCTGGGGGCATTCCGTTGTCACCCTCCACGGTTGGATGGATCTTGATGCCCGCACCCGCGCCGAGCACGACTTCCGCGAAACAGCCCAGATAATGGTCTCCACCGAGGCTGGCGGGGAAGGCATTAACCTGCAGTTTTGCTCGCTAATGGTCAACTACGACCTTCCCTGGAACCCCAACCGTCTGGAACAGCGCATGGGCCGCATCCATCGTTACGGACAGGAAAAGGAAGTGCATATT
>JAMWDF010000140.1 GCA_023818865.1 Candidatus Omnitrophota bacterium | reverse complement strand
ATTTTGCCCGAGAGGATAGAAAGTTTACTGGCAGAATCGGAGGGCTAATCGCGAAGAGGATCTTTGATGCTGAAACCGGCGAGGAAATTTATCTTCGGCATGAAAAAAAGGATACAGCATTTGACATAAATGTTGCCAAGCGTGATTACAGGTTGGTCATTGTGGAATAAAGGTACTAACGTGGTGGCGCTTATGAAAGGAATCTATTTGGGGTTAATCCTGTTTTGTATTTTGGTATCCGGGAAAGAACCTGCATCAGAGGAACTGGCGGATTCGCTCATGTTCTACGCTTCGTTTGAAAATACCCTTACAGCCAATTTTTCTACTGGCAAGGGCGAAAGCACCCTGCCGACAAATCTTTTGCAAAAAATTGAATACATTTCCGGCGTCAAAGGGATGGCAGTTAAAGGGTACATATCTTATCCAACAAAAGGTAACATCCTGCCAGAAAGAGGAACTGTCATGTTCTGGCTCCAGCCGATTACCTGGCTTCCCGACAACGGATATTCTGTCAATTTCTTTAATACTGGGCACGGCATGCGGGAGGGAAAGAGTGTTTCAATGATCCAGTTATATAAATACCAGAAATATCCGCCCCGTGACGATTGGATAAGCAATAAACTGATTTTTTATGTGGCAAGAGAAGATAAAGTTGACGGCAAATTTGTTTCCAGATACGAAAGTAGCAAGAATCCTGTAGATATCTTTCATTGGAAAACAGACCAATGGCACCATATTGCATTTTCCTGGGACAAATCTACAGGATTGGTAAAACTGTATATTGACGGATTTCTCATTCTTACTGAACGTATGCCTTTGCCAGATTACTTCACAGAGATGTTTCACGTCGGCGATCAAGAATATATCAGTGCATTTGATGAGCTTCGCATCTACAATCGGCCGTTAACCCTGCAGGAGATACGAGCAATCTTGATATCGGAAAAGACGAAATAAAGGCAAATTAGAAAAGAGGGGTGACATGCAGAAAGAAAGACATATACTTATCCTACAGCTCATAGTTTTTTTAAGTATTCTTATTTTAGTTGCAATGTCTGCCTGCGGCCGGGATATTTTTGTGAACAACGTTAAAGGAAACGATGACTGGGACGGTAGCCGAGAAAAACCTTTTATGACTCTTGACCGGGCAGTAAATGAACTCCGGACCTCGGATACGCTCTATCTGGTACCTACAGGCTTTCCTTATAAGTGGCTCAGCCCTTCGCCGCAGAACAGAATCAGAGTTGGAGGAACCCCTGAAAAGCACCTGGTAATTGATGGGCAGGGTACTGAGATTACCGCATTTCGGAGGTATGGAAGTGAGTCCTGGAAAAATGAAGGAAACGGAGTTTTCAGTATGCCGCTTAACTCCAATTCATGGATGCGTGACGGTTGGTGGGAAGGATTTGACCTTGTTTTCTTCGACGGCCAACCAGGCAAAAATTGCAAGTTAAAGGCTAAGCTTGTACCTTACGGGTACGTTTGGTTCAGTTCTCGCCTGCATGATAAAAATAAGGCTGACGCAGCGCTTGCCACACTTTACATAATGCTCCCTGAAGGCAAAACGCCAGACGATATAAGTGTGGAAACAGGTTCGCCCTATTCCATCCTACCCATAGAAAGTAATTACGTAACGGTTAAGAATCTTAAGGTTACCTGGTCGTGGCATGACGGTTTTTCTTCTGTCTTCAGCAAAGAAATTGTCTATGAAAATGTAGAAGCAGCCTATAACATGGACCAGGGAATGTCCCACCATTCTTCTGTGGTAATCGTGAGAAATTCCCACTTCCATCACAATGCCGGGGCTGGAATCGTAGATGTACGCATGAATTCAAAATCTACGGCTGAATCAACATATGAAAACTGCCTTATAGAGAACGATACATACCGGGGAGGAGTGGAGTTCCACGATGGTGTCTACAGGATGAAAAACTGCATCATCCGCAACAACAAGGGTGATGCGGTTCTTATTGTCAACAACCCCAGCCTTTTTCCAGACAACACAAAGGCCTTTTTTGAAAACTGCTTGTTTGAAGGAGGCGGGGCCATTGTCGTTCGTGATAGCTGCAGTGCGGAATTTATAAATTGCACTTTCTATAGGCAGGAAGAAAAAAGTTATTCCGGACAGGGACTAATCTTTGGTATTCGTGCTTTAAACTCCAGAATATTCCAGTGTGCCTTTATTAATTCCCCAAACATTTTTAGCCTACCCAAGATAACCCCCGGGGCAGTTTTTTCAATAGATTATAACTGTTACGGAGAGGGACTTATTACTGTTGATAACGTAAGATATCAAATCCCTGCGGATTTAGAAAAATACCGGAAGGAGACAGGGCTTGACGAACATTCGTTCTACAGAAAAATCAAACTTGAGGGAAGTCCTTATACGTTACCTGAACTGCAAGGCAATGGGAAAGACGGCGCGGACATAGGTGCCCATCTTAACCTTGAAAGGTTTAACCAATATCTTAATGGCCAGAAAAAGTAAAGATGAGTGGGTAACGGGGTGGCAGGTAGAAAGTGGCAGAAGATTACTGATATAAGGATTTTGGTCCACTTGTGGGTTTTATGAAAACGGCTATCCCCGTTCGCTGGATTCCTCTTTTACATTTTAATTTCTCAAAAACAAAGTCCCAATATGTTTGGTGTATAAAAACTTCTCCGATCACCTTAGCCAATAAGCCGGACATATGGGACACTTTAGGATAAGAACCTTGAAAAAGGTAAGGCTGAAGATTATAATAACCTTGATAAAATTTGCGAATAAAAAAGCCAGCCGGGATGGCGAAATGGCAGACGCTACGGACTTAAAATCCGTTGGAGAGTAATCTCCATGAGGGTTCGACTCCCTCTCCCGGCACTTATGCTGGAAAACTTTTCCGCTTTTTCTCAGACATTTACATTCTGGGCTTTTTTAAGATCGGCTATGTCTCCAACGAGTTCTCCGAACCCACCTAATTTTAAAAAATCAAAGGGGCTTTTCCGTTAAATCTATTTTGTAAAGTAAAATATGTTAACGAAGAGGAAAATTAAGATGGAACCCAAATGGCATATTGCATTTTGTAATGTAACAATTACAAAGTATGCAGGGATGAGGTATTTTGACTATTATCGCTCACCTGAGAATATGCTTCAAGCCCAGTTGCAAGCCTCAAGATATGTTGAGAAAAAATTTGGCGTGGGAAAGTTTATTACCCCATATATTGATTCTCCTTCAGTAATCATTCCCTCTTACCTTGGCATGCGTACAGTATATCCCTCAGAAAATGAACTTCCCTATATAGATACTTTTCACCCATTGCTTACCCGACCAGAAGACATTGAAAAACTCCAAATCCCTGATTACAAAACGTCAGGGCTTATGGGTGAGAGATGGAGGGCATGGCAGTATTATAAATCCTGTGGGTATAAGGTAAGGTTTTGGGCTACCCAGGGAAGTGTTATAACTACTGCCTGGGAAATCACTAATGGAAATATTTTTCTTTACCTTAAGGATGAACCTGAAAAAGCAATGGAAATATTTGATTTTATTGTGAGGGTAGATAAATACTTGGAAGGTCTGGATGAAGAATTGTGCGGAGAAAATCCTAATGGTTATACTGGAGATGATTTTTCAGGCCTGCTTTCCCCAGAGAGCTATAAAAAGTTTGCAGCGCCGTACTATCAGAAACTATACGAAGGGAAGAAAACAAGATTCATGCATAGTGAATTACTTCGGTATGAACATCTGCGTATTGCGAAAGATTTACTTGATATAACTGCCTTCCATGGAGCAGAAGCAAAAAATCTAACCCCCCGAGAGATGTATAATATCATGGGACCAAACTTCTGGGTTCAGGTTACACCACAACAGATGAAGCAATACACTCCTTATCAATTGGAAGAGAAAATAAAGGAATATGCAAACTGTGGCGCGGGATATGTCCAGATTTATCCCGGGAGGGATACACCTGATATAAATATGGAAGTAGCCATATCGGTTCTTCAGAGAGAGTGCAAAGGAGGCCCTACTATAACGTAAAATCCTTAGCAAATAGACGTAAGAAAATTATATTGAAAATGTTTCCACAAGTAAATTTACCTGAAAAGGAAATTTTTTTACCTAGAACGAGAAAAATAACCCTATGCTTTCCTGATTTTTGAAAAACAGACAGCTAGAAAGATAGTCAATATTTCCGCAGCCAGTGTCAGTAATAGTTACTTTGCAGTTAGCAGGAATTATTAGCCGAACGGCTCTGACATTCTCCGGGAAAAAGAAGGCACAAGAGTATCCCTGTTTGAATTTCTCTCAGACCGCGCCACCATCAAGCCATCTCCTACAGAACTACAGTTTCCGCCCGCTCAAGAGAAGTCGTTTTGCGAAGAAAAATTACCTCCTGCCAACCACGTTTCCCTGGCTTTATCCCGAAAAAACAGGCTGGCAAATCCAGGCTGGGCCGGAAGACCAGCCATCAGCCTAAATAGGCCAACCAGAGTAACTATCATTCCAGGTAAACTCCCAGAAGGTTCTGGCCCCTTTTTCCAGCATCGTTCCCTAGGTTCTCCGGATTAATTCCAGAGATTCAGCAGGTCTGTCAAATTCTAGACTGACTGCAGCTTCATAGGCAAACATCAAAGGGGAAATGACTGTTTTTTCTTCAAAACGTTGAGAATTCATTCTGTGGGGTCCGAGAAGCAATTCGGCTAAAACTGCCAGGATGTTTCCAGCCTAAGGAATGTACTCATAAAGACTATCCAGATAAACTCCTTTCTTCTGAGCCCATAGCCTCCTGTTAATTTCTTGATTGATCCGACCAGCCAGTTTTTTCCAAAACTTACCTCTGGCCTCATCTCCCACCACCTTAGCCAAAACAGGCATCTCAGATAACACCTAGTAAAACAAACTGTTGAGAGAGGTCTTGTATCCCAATCTGTATTTAGCGCAGGTCCACTCGTTAATTTGGTGAGAAGTCTGAATCGGCCGCTGGTAAATCAAACCCTGGTTATCCAGTTTTTGACAATACCAATCCTAGCTGCGGCAAACCCAGTGGCAGGGCGATTCAACAAAGTCACGGTCAGCCTGGTACCAGAAGTAATCAGCCAAACATAACATTCTCCACGCAGGATAATCCCAGAGTCTTTTTTCCTGGTAAATATCAGTAACCAGAGAAGCCGAATCCGCCGGTTCTGTCAAACTCAGCGAAGCCTTCATCAACCAGCCATCCCAAAGCAATAGTGATTTACCAACCCTTCAATTCGATTATCTCTAGGGGAAAAAAGCATTTCACTTTTAGGATAACTTTCATACTCTTGATGCATGTTCACAAGAAGGGTGTAACGCCTCACTTCCCAGGTTTGATTCAGGCATTGGTCTGAACACCGAAATCAATCGCGATTAAGGACTGGAGAGAAACTCTCTTGTAATTGCAGTCTCTTTATTACTATTCTTCCAGTTAGGCTCAATCGAATTTTCACATACCGGAAGGCCGGACGCCGATAATTAGTCCAAATTCTCTTATTCCTTACCATTTTTCTACCGCCAATTTTTCAATAATTTTCCGTCCACAGGCAGCCTGGGTAGAAAAATCAGTTACGGTTCCAGAATAGTCAAATTTGGGTCAGCCTAAATTCTTTCTGGGTGGATGACATCCACTACCCGGTTTGGGGTAACCTTCCGTGGTAAACAGTTATATATCTGGCCTTGCTATTCTTTACCGACGAAGTCAGCCGGCTCATTCATTGCAGGCTTATCAGGTATCTGCCATAAAGCCGCTGGCTCCCAGGAATGTCTGAACTCCTCTTCTGTTACCTGTTTAATCTCCTCACCAGATAAATATTTGCGGTCATCAAATTCCAATTCAGTCCATCCTGGTTTTCCTTCTCCCCAAGCCTTCCAGGTAGAAACAGTCAGCAATAAGCACCGTTGCCTTCTCTTGACCGCCAGCGCGATTAAAACAAATGGGGAAATCCAGTATCTCCGTTTCTGATATTCTTGGTTAGCCTCATTTTGGGAAAAGGAGATTAAAAGGCGCAATGAAACAACATTATTCCCTTTTTTCAACTTCCTAGTTAGGTCGTAACGGTTCACCCGATTTAAATATCGTCTGGAGCTACCCTCTATAAACTGCCCATTAACAAAAAGCACTGCCGGACTGAGACTGGTAAACTTCACCTCAGCCTTCTCCGGAATCCATGGCAAGTAAATCTTTTTCCGAAAGTACTTCACCTCATCCCCGGTTTTT
>JAMWDF010000139.1 GCA_023818865.1 Candidatus Omnitrophota bacterium | reverse complement strand
CGCTGTCTGGCAAGACCGTAGGAATGGTAGCATACCCTGTTTGCCCAGCCAGTTTTCTGGAGAAAAGCTGATTGTTGCGTATGGTGCCGTCAGAACCGAAAAGGCCAATGTTGAAGATATAAGGCGTTTTGCAGTCAAGAGAAGAGGTCACCTTACCGATGGCGTTATTGTCAAACTTAATTAGGGTAACACTGGTGGGGTCATACTCATAATCTGAATAATCCGGATTGGTACTTCTGGTTGAATAGGAAAACACTTCCACCGGTTTGTCATTAACAAACCAGAGAAGAGCATCCACCGCGTGACAGCCTGCTGAAAGGAGGCTACTGGCCCCAATATGTTTCTTAGTGTTCCAGGCATATTGTTTATACCAGGGTCCAATGCCGTGGTAGTAATCTATTTCTGCATAGTAAATTTTTCCGATTGCCCCATCTTTTAAGAGTCCCTCAATAATCATCAGCAAAGGATTCCAATGGAGGACGAAACTTACCAGGGTTTTGACTCCGGCTTGCTTCACCACTCTTAACATTGCTGATAGTTCTTCCTCGTTAAGCGCCACTGGTTTTTCAATGATCAGGTTAGCGCCAAATTTGGCTCCAAGAATAGCCTGGTGAGCGTGGAGATGATTGGGGGTACAGATAGACAAGATGTCGGGCTTTTCCACCTGGAGCATCTTTTCCAAATCGGTGTAAATATTTGCCTGGAAGCCATATTCCCGTAATTTAGCCTCAGCGGATTCTCCGGTCCGGCCGCAAACTGCCACCAAGGTAGTATAAGGATTGGCCTGAAAGGCAGCCATATGCTCCCCTGATACCCAACCAGTACCAACGACTGCAGCCTTTAAGTTCTTCATATTTTCTCCTCGTATCGGCTTATGCCTATTTTCTTGCCCCGGTTTTTAGCTCGGCGATGACTGCCTGAACGTTTTTGATACGTTCACCAAAATCAGGATGACTGCTAAAGATCTCAAAAGTCTTCAAAAGACTAGTTTCTTTGCTCGCGAGTTTGCGAAAGAAAGAAATCATTCCCTCCGGGTCGAATCCAGCCCGATAGGCATAGACAACGCCCAAAGTGTCAGCTCGTAATTCTTCACTCCGGCTGTATTTAAGCATACCCAGGGTGAATAGGGTATCCACTGCTTTCTGGATGGCCTGATAACGGCCGCTTCCAAAAAGAATGCTGGTAGGAATAGTGTAGAGAATCTGATTTTGCATCATGCGAACACTATCCCGGTTGACAATGTGAGCAATTTCGTGGGCTAAAACAGCGGCCAGTTCATCCTCAGATTCAATCTTATTCAAAAGTCCAGTGTAAACATAGATATATCCACCCGGGACAGCAAAAGCGTTGATTTCCTTATTATCAATCACCCCGAAATGATAAGTAATGCTTTTCCGCTCACATACCTCAACCAGCCGTTGACCAATACTGCTTACCCGCTCATTGGTGACAAACCGGTTTTCTTTCCTCAGTTTGGCATCCACTGATTTACCCATGTCCACTTCATCCTTTTCCGAGTAAAGGGTATATTCAGTCTTGCCAGTTAGAGGATTTTGATAGGTGGTACATCCGCAGAGAAGCGATAAGGTAACCAGCGCAGTCCAGAAAATAATTCTTATCTTCATGCCCCCCCCTTTATTTATCTTATCCCAGTAGGTTTCCCGTCCAAATTTTTCACTCAGTTTATTTATTTACCGATGCAGAACCGGGAAAATATCCGATTCAGTACCTCATCAGCCACTGTTTCTCCGCTCAATCCCTCAAGAGCCTTTATAACTGACTTCAAGTTATCTGTAACAAACTCTAAACTTTCTCCTTTTTCTAGGACACTGATAGCTTGTTTGGTTTCACCAATGATCTCGTCAAGCAATAGTTGTTCCCGAAGATTGAGATAGACTGAATCCGAAGCTGGACAACCAAGGAGGAGTTGATAGAGCCGTTCTTCCAATTCAATCAATCCCAGACCAGTCTTAGCAGAAATACAGACAAGTTCATTCTTTATCGCTTGGCTGAGTCTTTCCCGGTTTATCTTCACTGGTAAATCGCACTTGTTCAGAACTAGCAGAAACCTTTTCCCCCTGATATAGTCTATCAATTGCCAGTCAGATTTGGTCAGGGGTCGGCTAGCATCAAGTATGAGGAGATTTACCTCTGCCCGGTCCATCCACTCTCTGGCTTTGGCTACTCCCATTCGTTCAATCCTTCCCCTGGCCTTTCTCCAGCCAGCAGTATCAATAATGGTTACCGGGATACCTTTCAGAGTAATAGTTTCTTGGAGAGCATCCCGGGTTGTTCCTGGTATTTCGGTCACTAAGGCCCTTTCTTGCCTCAAAAGGGCGTTCAAGAGGCTGGATTTTCCCACATTGGTTCTTCCGACAATAGCCGCTTTAACCCCCTCCACGAAAATCCTTCCTTTCTCGGCACTTTCCTTTAGCCTGGTGGCTGAATGCAGTAATGACCTCATACCTTGAAGGAACCTTTCTGTTCCTGGATCAGGATAATCGTCTGGGAAATTCAGGCAGGCTTCAATCTCAGAAAGAATTTCCACAGTTTCTTCTTTAAAGGAAGCAAATGTCTTAGAAAGGTCGCCTCGGAGTCTATCCAGAGATAGGGAAAGGGCTTGTTCAGTTTTACTTTCCACTATTTGCAGGACACTTTCTGCCTGAGTTAGGTCAATCCGGCCGTTGAGAAAGGCTCTCCGGGTAAATTCTCCAGGAGAAGCAAGCCTGGCTCCTTCTTTCAGGCATATCCTCGTCACTGCTCTGGCCGCTATGTAGCCTCCATGGCAGCCTATTTCCGCCATATCTTCCCGGGTATAACTTCGGGGTTTTCTCATTACGGTTACCAGCACCTCGTCCACCACCTGGTTATCCTCCACAATAAATCCGTAGCGAACGGTGTGGGTTGGCCAGAACCGGCTGGTTTTTTTTCTGGCTGGCTGAAAAATGCGCTGGATAATGTTCATCACCGCTGGACCGCTCAATCTGATAAGCGCGATAGCTCCCACACCAGGCGGCGTAGAAATCGCGCAGATGGTATCGGTTTCCATGCTTTCTCATTTTACCCTGAAAAAGGGGTATATGGTAAAATCCCTTCGTATGGGCACGCCGAAGAAAGCACCGCCAGTGAAGCGTTTCTGTGGCATAATCTATCAAGAAGAAAATCTTTATCAACAGGCCAGGTTAAAATTGATATCCCATTGGGGACAATTAGATGCCCAGGCCGGTCCCTGGCCTTTTTCCTTTACCAAATACTATGAATCGGAAATGGGCCAAAATTTGAAACGGTGCTTTTTTTCCTTCAAACAACCAGTTTTTCCGGAAGAATGTTTTGCCTGGAAGTTGTTGACCAACCAACTGGAGCAAGAGTTATCTTTTCCGGATGGCCGGCGTCGGGTCAATCTTGACCCAGGGTACCTGGAACTTTCCCGGGTGGTTCTGTTGACCACAAAGAACTTTTCTCACCGGATTTACCTGGGAGAAGGAATTTATGCGGAAGTGACCCTGCTTTTTCGGCAGGGTGAATTTATCCCGCTGCCCTGGACCTATCCAGATTATAGGACCTGCGCTTATCTTGATTTTTTCCGCCATATCCGGGAACTTTACTGGCAAGGTTTGAGGGATGACGAAAAGGGTTAAAGGGACAAGGAAGATGATTCCTTTGCCTTTTAGAATTCTTCTTGAGGCCGTTCTTGTTTTGTTAGCAGTAGCGTTTATTGCAGGGTGGCGGGCGCTCAGGCCAGTAAGAATGCCATTGACTATCAGCCCTAAGGAGCTGGGTTTGCCAGAAGAAAAGATTGAACTGCTTACTGATGATGGTAAGAAATTAGCTGGTTGGTTGATTGTTTCTGGAAAAGCCACCGGGGTAGTAGTCTGTCTTCACGGTTATCCGGCTAATCGATCTGATATTCTCCCGGCAGTTGCCTTTCTTTATCCTCATTTTTCTTTGCTATTGTTTGACTTTCGGGCTCACGGAGAAAGTAACGGAAAAGTGACCTACTTCGGACTAAAAGAAACCGCTGATGTGAAAGCCGCCCTGGATTTCTTAGAAAATGATGAAAGAACAAAAAGTAAACCGGTAGCGCTCTGGGGATATTCTCTCGGGGCGGCGGTGGGTATCCTGAGTGCAGCGCGGGATGAACGAATCAAAGCAGTGGTCAGCGATTCGGCCTTTGCTAATTTTCCGGAGATGGTCACCCAGTACTACCGACAGCTTGGACCATTACGTTATCTTCTTTCCCCTCTTTCGCGGATGCTTGGTAGAGTTTTTCTCCAGGCGGACTTCATTGAAAACAGTCCGGAATACGCCATCGGTCAGGTGCGCTGTCCCATTTTGTTCATTCATTCCCGAAGGGATGAACTGGTGCCTCCTGAGCATGCTTTTAGGCTCTACCAGAAAGCCACCTCAGATAAACAGCTTTTCTGGAAAGATGGCCGGCATGCCGGCGGGATGAGTGACGAGCAGCGGTGTCAGCAAGCAATTCTTTCCTTCCTTAAGAAATACCTTTGAAACCGAAAATAAGTTGATCCTTCGACTTTGGTAGGCTCAAGTGGAGTCAAATGTAAGATAGCGGCCGGTGTTCTTCCTTCAAGGATATTAGCCGGTTGACAAGAAAAGAAAATGATACTAAAATAGTGTCAGAATAAAACTGGTTACCCGAAAAACCGATTACGCAATAAGGATTTTGCTGGAACTGGCCAAACAGCCTGACAGGTTTGTTTCGGCTTCAGAACTGAGTTGCCGGGCCGATATCGGTTGGGCATTTACCCGAGCGATCGTAAGAAAATTAGCGGCCTGTGGCTGGGTGGAGAGCCGGGAAGGCCGTTCAGGTGGTTTCAGGATAAAGATTTCTCCGCGGGAGTTATCGGTGGGAGAAGTTATTAAGGCTTTTCAGGGGCCGATTCGTCTGTCGGGTTGTTTGAGCAACAAACTGGTGTGCCAGCGGCACCGGTCCTGTCCGGTAAGACGCCAGTTACAGAAACTAAGTAAAAAACTGGAGGATGAGTTAAATCGGTTCACCCTAAGGGATATCGTTGGGGCTTATATAGAAGATTAACACTTTCACCAGGAGGGCTGAATGGAGATGTATTGCCGGCAGTGTGAGCAGACCGCAGGCGGAAAAGCGTGTCAGGTAAAAGGTGTTTGTGGTAAATCACCGGAAACATCTTTTTGGCAAGACAGGCTAATTCTCGGTTTGATTGGTCTTTCCGGGTATGGGCTAACAGCCTGGGAATTAGGTTTTCGGGACAAAGACATAGAACGGTTTGTTCTAAAAGCGCTATTCACCACGGTAACCAATGTCAATTTTGACGCAGATCGAGTGAGAGAAATGTTGTTTTTAGGCCAGAAATATAAGGAACAGCTGAAGGGAATGGTATTGAAAGCTAACCCGGAGTTTAGGTTCAAGAATTCTACCTTGGAAATCTTCTCTAACTATGAGTTCTCACCGGACCCGGAAAAGGAAAAGTTGAGATTCGGTGAAAAGGCTATGCTGAAAATGTTTGGCGAGGATGAGGATATCCGCAGTCTGAGAGAGTTATTGCTTTACGGGCTAAAAGGAATGGCCGCTTATGCTGACCATGCGACTATTCTGGGCTACCAGGATGAGAAGATAACCGAATTTTTTTACCGGGGATTGGCCAGTCTGGGGAAGGAGAATCTTTCCGCGGACGATTATCTGGGGTTATTAATGGAACTGGGTAAGGTTAACCTTGCTTGCCTGGAACTACTTGACCAGGCCCACACAGCTCACTTTGGCCATCCGGTTCCCACGCCGGTCTGGCTCGGACATGAGGCCGGACCAGCTATCTTAGTCTCCGGCCATGACCTGCTGGATTTGAAACAGTTGCTGGAACAGACTGAAGGAAACGGAGTGAAGATTTACACCCACGGAGAGATGCTGCCGGCCCATGGCTATCCTGGGCTCAAATGTCATCCTCACCTTTTCGGTCATTACGGCTCTGCTTGGCAGAATCAGCAAGAAGAATTTCCGGATTTTCCAGGAGCGATTCTAATGACTACCAACTGTCTTCAAAAACCCAGGGAAACCTACCAGGACAGAATCTTTACCACCGGAGTGGTAGGTTGGCCCGGAGTGGTTCATATCCCGGAAAAAAATGGCCGAAAGGATTTCTCCCAGGTGATAGAAAAAGCTCTTTCTCTTAAAGGTTTTCCGGAAAGGAAGGAAGAGAAATATGTCACCGTTGGATTTGGTCACCATACTCTTACTGGGGTTCTGGAGGAGATCA
>JAMWDF010000138.1 GCA_023818865.1 Candidatus Omnitrophota bacterium | reverse complement strand
ACTTAAAAGAAGCAGAAAGGGCGGTTAGCCAAGATAGTGTTTTTTATCGCCGGGTGAGAGTTGTAAGAGATTGTTTTTCTCAAATGAAGCAGGCCAGCGACAATTTCCTCCTTCAAACTAAATTCCCCCTGAAAGAAGTAGTGTGTCCCTCTCTGCCTGAGGGATTAATTTCCTTTGATGGCTTGATAGGCGAAGAGGAATGGAAAAAAGCTGGCCGGACAGGTTTGTTTGTTAACTCTGTCACCGGCGAGGCTGGCTCAGTACCAACAGAAGTTTTCCTGATGCGGGATGGGGAAAATTTGTACCTGGGCTGGAAAGCCGGATTGAGAAAAGGCCAGGAAGTCAGGGCCGAGAGAGACCTTAGCAGTCAGCCAGTTTGGTGGGATGACAATTTGGAAGCCTTCTTTTATGGAGATACTACCTGGTACCAATTCATTGTCACCAGCAAAGGAATCCTCTGGGAGGCTAAAAATGGGGATGCGTCCTGGGAAAGTCAAGGACGGGTAAAAACCTTTGTCGGCGAAGATTTTTGGAGTGGAGAATTAGTTATTCCCATAGAATCTCTTCAAGGCTTGCTGAAACCTGTCCCTTACGCCAATATCGTCTGGAGAGCAAACTTTGGTCGGGTTTACTACGACCACCCTGGCGATAAACCACCCAGTCCGGGCAAAAAAACCGACTGGAAAGAAGAACTCCAGATGTGGAATCCAGTTTTTGAGCCAGCCTTCAATACACCGGCCAGAGCCGGAATAATTCGTTTCCCATGAAAGGAAAAATTTCAGGGAACCAGGCTCTGTTCATGCTTAGCGGAGAAAGCATCCTGGTAGATAACTTTCTTTTTACTCGCTGGGTTAAGCACGATATTCCTGATATGCCCAGAAAACCGGTGGATGATTTTCCTTTGGAATATCCTCCTGACCAACAAGTTCTTAGAGCCTCAAAAAAACTCGGACTATTCAATGCTTTCCGGCTGGCCTGCCATCCGGTGCCTGAAAGGATTAACGCCTGCCAGCCTGGAAAGTACTACTTTATTGTTGACCTTTTCCGGGCTTCTCTGGATTACCAGAGACCTGGCGTCAGGAAAAGGTACCCTGATTTTGACGCTTTTATCCCAGACTACTATGATAGTATCTTCCGAATCCTTAAAGCCTATCCGGAGACTTCCTGGGGTGTAGTTTGTGGAGAAATGGATAGTTGCTGTGTCTGGCCGCAAAAATATTTTTCTGGGAAAAAAGAAGCCTACCGCTTCTGGAAAAAGACCTTTTTCCACCAGGGGGTAGGGTCAAACCGGCCAGCCAGTCTTTTTGCCTACTTGAAAGATAGGGGTATTGACTACCGCCAGGCAAACCTAATGGTTCAGGGAGCAATGCTTTTCGCTGTTCACCATTACTACCATTGGGGATTCAGGTTCGTCTGGCTGGAACGCGGCTGCGGGCTTTCCAATTTACAGCTGGGAGTTGCCTTTCTCCGGGGAGCAGCCAGACAGTATCAAGGATTCTGGGGGCTTGACTTTTCTACTCATCATCCCCACCGGAACCAGCCGACCTGGTACGACCATCAGGGTCGCCGGCGAGGGGGATGGAGTGAAAGTCTGATGCTCCGGAGCTGGCTGACTGGTTTTCTTTCCGGTGCTCACCTGGTGCACGAAGAAACTTCTAACTACACTCATTGGGTCTATAAAAGTAGTGGCCAGTTCAAACTTTCTCTGGCTGGCCAGTACGCAAAAAAACTGGCTGATTTTGCCTTAAGGAAACATCCGGAGCGAGGCCAAACAGTCACGCCGGTGGCTTTACTTGTTAACTTCTACCATGGGTTTGATGCCCGGCACAGTATCCACCTTCAACAACCGTTTGTCTGGGGTAACCGAGTACCAGTAACAGCTGAAGATTGGCAGTTATCCAACTTGCTGGAGTTTTTCTTCCCCGGACAGGCTCAAGCCTGGGGAATGTTTGATGAAGCTTTTAACCCGGCTGTTCCCTGGAAAACTCAGTGGGAGTATCTGAAAATGCTTCAAGACGGGATGGATATGAGGCCATATGAAGTTGGGCATCTGGTGAACTCTCGGTTTGGCGACTGCCTTGATGTGTTGGTGGATACCGTTACATTAAAAACTCTGACTAACTACCAGATAGTTTTCCTGGGCGGGCAGCTCAACTTTTCCCCAAGGCTGTTGGCTACACTGACAAAGTACCTCAAAAATGGCGGACTGGTAGTGGCCGCGGTTAATCAGTTGCCAGAAGATTTCTTGCGCTCCCTGGGGGTAAGAAGGGCTGGGAGAAAATGGGAATATGATCTGACCTTCTGCCAGGAATGTGGAAAAGCATTCGGAGGAGACCGCTATCAGTATGACCTTCTTTTTGTTCCTGGAGCCAAAATTTTGGGGGAAAATCACCTTGGTCACCCCTTGGCCTTTCAGATTCCAGTAGGAAAAGGTACCTTGGTTCTGACGGCCGTGGTTTTCTCCCAGGATATCGCTGCTCGGAGAATCTTACCTCTTTTCGCTCATATTTTCCAGAAGTATATCACCCCAGTCCTTCCGGTCACTACCCATCCTCGACCATTACAGACCATCTTCAACCAGGCATCATCTTTTCTTCTTCTTGGCGCCATCAATAACAGTGCCCATCGGTGGAAAGGTTCCTTTCGTATCCAAGAGGGAAAAGGACGCCAGGTAACCCAGATAATGGATATCTGGAATGAGAAAATTATCTCTTCCGGGAAAACCACCGTCCCTTTTTGTTTCAATGATGAGATTGAAGCGTTTGGGTTTAAGGTGTATCAATTGTCCTTGACGAAGGAGGAGAAGTGAAGAGCAGAGCCTTACTTTGTTTTTTAGCTTTTTGGTCACTCCGATCAATCTGGTCTGAGCCAATGTTTAAGGAAAACTTTTCTTCAGGAAAGTGCCTGGGTAACCTTCAGCGCCTGGAAATTCTCCAAGGTAAAGTCTCTCTCCAGCAAGCGAATCTCTTGAAAAATGGGAGCTTTGAAGATTCTGACAAGACACCGGTGGGATTTTACCTTTACGACAGCCGGGGCGGCCAATTGGTTACAGACATCGCCTACCACGGGAAAAACTCCGTCTTCCTTTCTCAGCCAACTTCTCTCTATGTTCACCCTACTAATTTCGCGGCGGTGCGAAAAGAGGTGGAGTGGTACGTAGTCTCTGCCTGGGTGAAAACTGATTTCCCGGCGGAAAAACCTGAGGAGATTCTTACTCAGTTACGAGTTTGGGGAAATAATCAGGAAAAAAAGCATACCCAGGTGGTGGCAGCTTCTATTGCTGGTAACCATGACTGGGTGAGATTAGTTCAGCCCATTAAGGTTAAACCGGAAACTGCCTTTATCCACTGCGACATCAAGTTCATCCTGCCCGAAAAACAAGAAAGTCAGGGGCGTCTCTGGATTGACGGGGTCCAGATTGAAGAGGGGAAAAGACCCACTGAGTTTACGGAAAAATATTACCGGCAAGGCATTTACACCTCTCCGGTAATCACCCTGACCCGGCCTAAAGGGAAAATCACCTGGGAGGGAGAAACACCGGAACATACGGGAGTGGAAGTTCGCTGGCGAGCCGGGAAACAAGAGGTTGACCTAAAAGAAAGTGAATGGACCCGTTGGAATCCAGCCAAGACTGTTTCTTTTTCTGCTTCCGGGGAACAATACTTTCAAGTCCAAGTGAGATTAGTTTCCAGAGACCGAGGACTGGTCAGTCCAGGCTTGGTCTGTTTGATAGTGGAATAGTGTTGAAGGGAGAAAGAGATGAGAGGGATGAAATTTTTTCTCTTCTTGCTGGCTATGGTCATAGCAGGAGAAACAGCCCCTTTCTTTTTAGTTAAAGATGGACAAATGGCCACAACCATTGTTGTTCCGGATAACCCCTCGCTTACCGAATCTTTCGCGGCAGAGGAGCTAGCCTTATATGTCCAAAAGGCGACCGGCGCCCGCCTAAGAATTCTCAAGGAAAGCGCGGCTTTCCCGGAGAAGAACTCTGAATTTTTCGTTCTGGTAGGCGCTACCCAGAAAACAAAAAGCCTGGGCATCAGTCTCCAGGGAATTAAAGATGGCGGTTTTCTAATCAGGAGAACCGGGAACTTTCTGGTTTTGTGGGGGGAAGATGACCGGGTCAAATATTACCAGGGAAAAACCCTGCCCGCTGACCCCAAAACCCGGTCACACACCCGGCACGGCACCCTTTTCGCTGTATATGACTTCTTGGAGAAAGTGGCTGGCGTTCGCTGGTACTGGCCCGGCAGCCTCGGGGAAGTAGTGCCAAACCACCGCAACCTCTATGTAGAAGAGATTGACTATCGGGAAAACCCAGACTTCCAGTTTCGCGGCTGCTACGGTTATTGGTTGGATGACCCTGATTTTAAGAGGGAGGAAAGCGCCCTCTGGTGGAGAAGGCAGCGGCTGGGAAGTGCTGGTTACATCCCGGCAACCCATTCTTTTGCCAAATATGTATCTAAGTATGGCCAGAGCCACCCGGAGTACTTCGCTCTTCAGAGGGATGGCCGAAGACTGACTGACACCGATCATGGTGGAGGACATATCTGTCTTTCAAACAAGGAGTTTCAAAAACTCCTGATTGCTGACCTGATAGAAAATTTCCAGGCCAATCCTGACCTTTTCACCCAGAGCGTGATGCCTGGAGATTCTTTTGCCCAGTACGGCTGCCAGTGCCAGGAGTGTCAGGCTAAGTATCAGGAGTCAGTTAGCGCATTCCAAAGCGAAGGTCTTTTTTCTCCAGCCAGCGGAAAGCATTCAAAAATGGTCTGGGAGTATGTCAACCAGGTAGCCAGGGAAGTAGGCCGGATTTATCCAGACCGCTACATCGGATGCTGCGCTTATGCTTCTTACTATGCTGTCCCAAGTGGGATAAAATTTGAACCGAACGTGGCAGTCACCGTCTGCCGAGGAAACGCTGACCTTTACTTCTGGGACCAAAAAGATATCAATCTTTCTCACCGGCAATTAGAGGCTTGGGCCAAACGCGTTTCCCTGATTTTTACCTGGGAGTACCCCTGCTCCGCCAACAACTACGGCAACTGCGTCATTTACCCTAACGGGGTTAACCAGGAAGCAAAACGGCTTAAACAGAGAGGCGTTAGGGGAACCATCGTGGAATATGTTCCCTCTTATGATGAGCCAAAATATGGAGGAGATTACACCGGTTGGATGAGAGAAAATCTGACCACTTATGTCTTTTTCCGGAGTCTGTGGAAAACAGAAATTGATGTTGACCAGCTGGTGAAGGAATACTGCGAGAATCTTTACGGACCAGCAGCTGGGCCAATGAAAGAATTCTTTTGGTTGATGGAGGATATCTGGAAAAATGGCCATCATGGTTTTAAGCCATACTATAGCAACTGGTCCAACATCTGGACCTATCTTTATTCGCCAGTCAACGTTACCCGATTGGTAAAGATGCTGGAGAAAGCAAAAAGATTGGCTCCACCAGGTATCTACCAGCAGCGGGTTGAAAAAACAATAGAGGGATTCAAGGTACTTAGAGAAAATGGCCAGGTTGTCCAGGAATGAACCTGATGGCCGAGGGCTTCAGAACCATTGGTGAGTTAAAGAAAAAGCCATACGTCTAAATCCCCTGGTTGAAGGCCGCTGCCTTTTTCGGCTAAAATAAAGATAAAGGAGAACAACCATTCAGCCGTTATTGTTCTTACTCTTTGGAGCTATCCTGGGAGCGGTCGTGGTTTTATTCTGGGCTCAGACCCGCCGTCAGGAAGTTCTCCGAATCGCCCAGGAACTCCTGACGCAGGCGCAGAACCAGCGGATGCAAGATCTGGAAACTATTCTCAACCGAATGAAGGATTCGTTCAGCACTGTTTCTCTGGAAGCCCTTTCTCAAAATACCCAGCAATTTCTTTCTTTGGCCAGCGAAACCCTGGCTAAGCATACATCTACCGGTGTCCAGGAACTGGAAACGCGCAAACAGCTTATTGACCAGACTCTGGAAACGATGAGGCAAAATCTCCAGCAAGTCCAGGAAGTAATTACCAGCCTGGAAAAAGAAAGACGCCAGCAGTATGGCCAGATTGAAAGTCAGTTAAAGATGGCGGCTGAACAGACCACCCAGTTACAGGAAACCACCAGTCAGTTGAAACAGGCCCTGGCCGGTTCTGGGGTCCGGGGCCGCTGGGGGGAACGGATGGCTGAGGATGTACTCCGACTGGCTGGATTCATTGAGGGAATTAATTACCAGAAGCAGAAGAGAATAGAACTGGCCAATACCAAGCCTGACTACACCTTTTTCCTCCCCCAGGGGTTGAAGATTCACATGGATGTGAA